>CAJQPL010000001.1 GCA_905480215.1 uncultured Woeseiaceae bacterium
GCGATGTTGAATGACAGCTCATCGGCCAATTCAATCGCAATCTGCATACTGTCCGGCGAAATTTCGGAATCGTCGCCAAAGCAGATTGATTTCCGCGCAGCGTCACGCACATCTTTCCAGCCTCGAAAAGCCGCGATGAGCTGGTTGAAGAATACGCGCCGGCCATCAACCAGCGTGCGTATAGCCGGCAAAACGGCGGTGGTCGTTCGCAGCGCATCGTTCTCCAGCCATTCAAATCGATAGCCAAGATTCGCAAGCCTTTCTTCGGCTTGCACCTTGCGGTCGACTCCCAGCGTCGAGCGCCAGCTGCGACCCTGACCGGACTCAGGATCGTCCTGCGCCGGCATCACATTCGAATAGCGTACTCCAAGGCGTGAGCAGGCCTCGACAAACTCCGGGTCGCGTTCTGCCAGTCGCTCGAGCAGTACGTCGGACCGGCAGATCGGTGTTTGTCCATCGACACGCGGTGCTTTCTCGCAAAAGAAAAACAGCCGTGACGGAAACAATGGCGTTTGCGCCATTTCATGATGGAGGTATATCGAGACGTCAGGGGGCTCCTCATTCGCCGTAAACACGAGTTCGGTGCAGTTGACGCGGACGGCGTTCGACAACGATTCCTCGTAGGTGAAGCTGTCGAGGGCGAAAGCGCGAATAAAGGCATCAAACTCGTTTGCGTCGTGTACCGGGAACCCCCGGAACAGGACGGCGCCGTGCAATGACAAGCTCTCGATCAGACGGTGACGTTCCGTAGCGATCCAGGTGACGACATCAGACATCGTCGCAGTGGCAGTGCGCAGTCCAACAACGAGCGGAAAAGGGTCGGGATGGGCTTGCTGATCGTCAACGGTCAGCAGTGCGGTTTCGAGGTTAGTCATAGTCTCTCAATCGTAAATCGGGTAAAACGTGCCGAACGCCTGTTCGCAAAAGACACCGGGATCATTGAATCGACGATCCTGGTTCAGGTTCGATATCGCCGCCATTTCTTCGTTGCTTAATTCGAAATCGAACAACGCCAGGTTTTCGCGCAGGCGTTCAGGGCGGGTGGTCTTCGGAATGATCGCCGTGCCGCGTTGCACGCCCCAGCGCAATACGACCTGTGCCGGCGTCCGTTGCACACGTTTGGCGGCGGCAACGACCGGCGCTGCGGTTAGCACCGTGTCGGCCTCTGTCGCCATGTCGAGCGATACGTATGACTGTGCGCCCAACGGTGAGAATGCGGTCACCGCCACGCCGAAATCGGCAGCAAGCCGCAGCAGCGGTTCCTGCGTCAGGAACGGATGCGACTCGATCTGCAGCATCGCCGGTTTGATGGTGGAATACGCCATCAAATCAATCAGCAATCCCGATGTGTAATTGCAGACTCCGATGTGCTTCACAAGTCCCGCTTCGACCAGCTCTTCCATCGCAGCCCATGTCTCATGCAGCGGGACGGCATCAACTTCCATCGCAGGCTTCGCGGCATTTGGGTCGTAAATCCACTCCGGCGGGTAGCGGTCCTCAAAATCCACGTAGCGAAGCGCGATGGGAAAGTGAATAAAATACAGATCAAGGTAATCGAGGCCCAGGTCCGACAGCGAACGTTCGCAAGCCGGGCGCACGTGTTCAGGGCGATGATAGGTATTCCACAGCTTGGACGTGACCCACAGGTCTTCGCGGCTGCAATGGCCAGCAGAGATCGCTGCCTTGATTCCTTCCCCGGCTTCCACCTCATTACCGTAGTCGCAGGCGCTGTCAATATTACGGTAGCCAATCGAAATAGCATCCTGCACGGCACGTGCCGTAGCCTCGCGCTCTATTTTCCAGGTGCCAAGGCCGACGGCAGGCATCGCTTCATTTCCGACGGAAATAGTGGTCATCGAGCTTTCCCTTTTGCTTATGATTCAAGTGCGTGTAACAAGTCATTTTGTTCGATAAATGTGTCTATAACGACCGGCTGTCCTGTAGTAACGGATTCCTGCGCTGCCGCCGCGACCACTATCGACCACAGTCCCTGTAACGGCGTTGCCGCGTCTGAGGTCTTGCCGTCCAGCTGGTCTATGAATGCCTTGTGCTCGAAAAACGTTGCGCCGTGATGGCCGCTTTGTTCGATTGTCCTCGCGTAACCGACGTCCATCATCCGTGAGTTACCTTCTTCTCCCCGTTCGATGGCCACCGAGGAGCGAGACGCGTCATCTTGCAGAAAGTCGAAGCGCTCGCTAGCGACGAGTCGGCCACGGTCGCCGCATATAACCAGCTCCTCGACGAAATGTGGGCTGAACATGTTGAGTGTAAAATTGGCGCGCACGCCATTTTCATAATCGATGACAACAAACGCATGATCGGCGATATCGGATGCCTTGCCGTCGCGTTCAAAATCCACAAAGTTCACCGCCTGTCCTGCACTTGCAAAAACGCGCGCGGGTGTTGAATCAGCAAACAGGTTCATCAAGTCAAAATAATGGCAGCATTTTTCAACCAGCGTGCCACCGGTGAACTCGGCAAACTTGTTCCATTGTTCGACTTTGTCAAGAAACGGTGGTCGGTACTCACTCATGCTGATGGTTTTGACGTCGCCAACTGAACGACGCTCCCGCACCTCGTGTTGCGCTTCAACGTACTGCGCTTTGTAGCGGTACTGCAGGCCAACCTGGACAAACGCCGGATAATCTCGAGCGAGCTCAACAATTCGGCCCGCATCGGCAACGGTCGTCGCCATCGGCTTTTCCAGGAATATCGGCTTCCCCGATTTGGCAGCCACATCGAATACCTGGATGTGCGTATGGTTCGGCGTACATATCATCAACGCGTCAACGTCCGCATCGTTACACGCTGCGGTCAAATCCTTGTAACGTACAGGCTCGTCACCGCCTTGCCTGACAAATTCTTCGATCGCTACTGTTGCGCTTCGATCATTCTGATCGTATACGCCGTGCACGGTGGCACAGCCAAGCAAACGGGCGACCCGCATGTGCTCCTGACCGATCGTGCCCGTGCCAATAATCGCCAGTCGATAGCGCGGTTCACATTGATCGTAAAGGTAACGATCCGCTGCGCCGATATGGCGCTGCCCGGGGGACTCTTCAAAAAAGCGCAGTCGTGGTTTCTCGTGGTTTGTCATTGTTGTCCTTACGAATATACGGTCGGCGGGCGACGGCGTGATAGCCACCATCCTGCGACATTAAGCCCCAGCAACCCAACGACAAGCAGCCAAAACAGGTTGGTTACGCCGCCGACCAGTCCGATCGGTGAGAACAGTAAATACAGGAAAATGACTGCCGACAACAAACTGAATGCGACCGGAAACGCAAACCGCCACGGTGTCAGATCGACCAGGTCGCGACGCACGTACTGCCAGGCTTCAGGCCGCGGCCGAATTGCGCCGATGGCCAGCATGATAGCAACTTCGATTACAAACAGGATCGCATACAGGTGCAGGAAGTGAATGGTAATGATGTCGTCAAAGACGAACTTCGCCAAACCGTAGGCGAGGACGTGAAATACAATGACTACTTTGGCGCCGAGTGCGGGAACGCGCTTCGTAAACAGGCCGACGATGACAATAACGACAACCGGGATATTGTAGAAGCCGGTAAAGATCCGAATGATCTGCCACAGGCCGTCCGGGGCATATTGCAACAGGGGCGCAACGACGAACGAGAATAAGGCAATAACGACACTTGCGATCTTCGCCACCTTGATCATTTGCCGATCATCAGGCGGCGTTTTCTTCATCGGGGCATAAATATCGAGACAGAACAGTGTCGCCGCGCTGTTCAAAAGGGAATTAAATGAACTGAACACGGCGCCGAGCAACACGGCAAGGAAGAATCCGCCGAGGTACGCCGGCAGTAAATCGCTGATCAGTTTCGGGTAGGCCTGGTCGATGGATGAAAGACCTTCACCGTACAGGTGAAATGCGATGACGCCGGGGATCATCATCATGAACGGCACCATCACCTTGAAGAAACCCGAAAACAGGACGCCCTTCTGGCCTTCGGCAAGATTTTTCGCACCGAGCGTGCGCTGTATCACGTATTGATTCGTGCACCAGTAAAACAGGTTCGCGAACACCATGCCCGTAAAAATGGTCCCGAATGGTGTCGGATCTTCAGGCCCGCCGATCGCATTGAGTTTGTGCGTATGGTCACTCGTGATAATCGACAGTCCCTGCGACACGCTGCCATCGCCAAGCGCGGCAAGCCCGATGACCGGGACAATTACACCAATGATTAGTAGTCCAACGCCGTTTAGCGTATCGGAAACGGCAACAGCCTTGAGGCCGCCAAATATGGCGTACATCGCCCCGATGCAGCCAATAGCGACAATCGTGATCCACAGCCCCTCGCTGTAACTAACGTGCAGCAGGCTTGGCACATCAAATAACAGCAGCACGGCAATCGACCCCGAATACAGCACCGACGGAATGGTGACGAGCCCGTATCCAACCATGAACAGCAGTACCGACATTCGCCGTACGTCATCGTCGAATCGACTATTCAGGAACTCAGGCAGCGTGGTGAACGCACCTGCCAGGTAGCGTGGCAGAAATATCAGCGCCATGCAGATCGTGGCAAAAGCGGCCGTGACCTCCCACGCCATACTGCTGAGATTAAAACCATAAGCCGAACCATTAAGGCCAATGAGTTGTTCCGCTGACAGATTCGTCAGCAGCATTGACCCGGCGATAAACACGCCGGTTAAACCTCGGCCCGCGAGGAAATAGCCGTCGCGTGTATCGACTGCCCCTTTCGTCTTTTGATACGAGACCCACGCAACGATCGCCATGAAAAAGACACAGCTGGCAAGCGTGGTAAACAAGTTGTTCGCGACCATAGATTCTCTCGGCTATTCGACCGCAAACTACTAGATGGACAACCGCTAAGGCAAATCGCGAAATTTCATGCGAACGGCTTACCTGCAAAAAGATTCTTTGATTAGGAGACGATCATCGCGCCAATTGGGGTTTGAAGAACTTGGCAGCAAGCAGGGATTGACTCGACCACGTCATAAGTAGGTGGTATAACATCCATTAATTGGATGGATGAAAATCACATAAAGTTTCAGTCATCATCATTAAAATCAAAACACAGAAACCGACAATTATGAACACTACACTTAGCAAAAGTTACTTATTCTTAGCCTTATCGTTAGTACTAGTCATTGCTTCTGTACCAGCTTATTCAGAAACTTTAGCCGCCGGTGAAGATCACACGTGCGTACTGAAATCAAATGGAGCGGCTTATTGTTGGGGAGACAATTCAGTCGGTCAGTTGGGAGACGGTTCTACTGAGTCCAGTATGACTCCCGTTGCCGTTTCTGGAGATCTTCGATTTAAGTCAATTAGTGTTGATTGGGATCATACCTGTGGTGTTACGGATGACAATGACGCTTATTGCTGGGGGCGAGGTCGATATGGAAGACTCGGAAATGATTCTTCTGAAAACAGCATGATTCCAGTTGCTGTATCGGGTGGCTTGTCTTTTGAATCAGTCAATTCTGGCTTCGCTCATACGTGTGGAATAACTACCGATGGAGACGCTTTCTGCTGGGGAAGAAACGAAGATGGAATTCTTGGAAATAATTCAATGCAGGGCTCACTGGTACCTGTTCCTGTTTCCGGCGGACTAAGCTTTGGCTCAATAAATGCCGGATCAGCAACAACATGTGGCATAACAAAAAGTGGCGATGCATATTGCTGGGGAGCAAGTGATTTTGGCAGTTTATTAGGACAGGGTAGCGATCTTGACGGAAAAATCGCTCCAGGGCTTGTGGCAGGTGAGCTTAGCTTTAAACCAAACTCGATAAGTGTTGGCCTTGATCATGTTTGTGCAATAAGTACGGCCGATGAAGCTGTCTGTTGGGGACGCGGTAGATACGGCAAATTAGGTATTGGTTCTGCAGATGCTATAGGAGTTATTGAAAATTTGCGGATACCAAGAAAAGTAAAAGGGAATGTATCTTTTGCTTTGATTACTACCGGGATCTTTCAAACCTGTGCAATTGCAACTGATGGTAAGGCGTATTGTTGGGGAAGAAATGCATCAGGGCAATTGGGCGATGATTCAACAACAATGCGAGTCGAACCCGTAGCTGTATCAGCTAATTTAGAATTTAGAGAACTATCTATTGGCAAAGATCATACGTGTGGAATTTCTTCAGATGATGAAGTTTACTGTTGGGGGAATGGCAACGCAGGTAAACTTGGAACACGTTCATCTGATAATCAACTGACTCCTACTAAAGCTAGATTTAAATTATGATGATTCAAAAACAATTAATGGTTATTCTGGCTGGACTATTTCTAATAGTTAGTGCCAATTCACATGCACAACGCTTGCAGCAGAATCAGGAACAGTTCCAGGTTCTTTTGTTTACGAAATCTCTGGACTATCAGCACCTTTCAGTTCCGAGTGGCGTGCAGATGTTCAAAGAGTTAAGCCAGGATAATCACTTTGGCCTCACCTGGACTGAACAATCTGACTTCTTTGACAATCAAGAACAACTGAATAGTATGCATGTAATCGTATTTATGAATACATCCGGAAATATTCTAAATGATAATCAAAGAAAGGCGCTTCAAGAATACATACATCAAGGTGGAAACTTTGTAGCGATACACTCAGCTTCTTTCACAATGATGGAGTGGCCATGGTATGTAAAACTAGTTGGTGGTGTGTGGAACCGTCATCCAAATCCAGGCATTTCGACGGCATTTGTTAATAATGAAAAACCGGATCATCCAGCAACCGCCCATATACCGAAGAAATGGTTAGTTACTGAAGAGTGGTACAACTACTTAGAGCTGTCAGATAATATTGAAGTTGCTTTGACTATTGATGAAACCACTTATATCGGTGGGAAAATGCCGGACTACCATCCAATAGCTTGGTATCAGGAAGATTTTGAAGGTGGAAGATCCTTTCATACAGGCTTGGGACATCCGGAAGGAATTTATGATAACCCTTGGTATAGACAACATATTTTGGGTGCGGTGTGGTGGGCTGCAACTGGCGGCAAAGCTTTCGAATAGTTAAAGCAGTATCTACTCAATCAGCCAAAATATGACCGTCGGGCGCGACGGTCGGCTGCCTAAACAGGCGGCGGGATAAACGGCTCCGACCAGGTTTTTTCCATAGCCGCTGCGATCCGAAATACAGCGATATCGTCAAATGCTTTGGAAATGATGTGCAAGCCTGTTGGTACGCCGTTATCGCCAATACCCGAGGGTACCGATATCGACGGGCAGCGTCCCATCATGTTGAAGATGTGGCAGGTCGACATTCTCAGGTCAAACTCCTGAACCTTGCCGTTAACGACGTGGTCCTCGAGCGCCGGGTTGAATCCGGCAGTCAGCTTGTTGGTCATCACTGTCGGGCAAACAAGAGCGTCGAACTCGGTCATTAGTCTGCCGAATTTGGCATACATCTTTGACTCGACGATCGCACCTTCGTAGAAAGCGTTCTTGTTGTTGAGGCGTGCCATAGCGTCTTTCATCAATTTCACATTGTAGTCACACATCTGGTCGCCATGTTCCTCGAGCTTGCCAGCTATGGATGCGCAAAAGAACGGGTCCATGTGAGCGTTGTAGGCTTGTTCAATACCGTCGGGGAAATTCAAATTTACTTCGACAACTTCGGCACCCAGACTCCGCAAACGTTCCACAGCATCTTGCGTATTGCGGACAATGTCATCGTCGATATCGAGGTAGTCAAAATCCATTGTGAACGCGATGCGCTTACCCTTCAGATCCCCCTCAAAGCTCAGTGGGATTTCGATCTTCGGCAAGGTCGACGCAGCGTCTTCAGGGTGCGAACCACTCATCACGTTTTGCATCAACGCCGTATCCGCAACTGTTCGCGCCATTGGCCCATTAGCGCAATACGATTCGAGGTTAAACGGTTCCAGAGTTTCGGGTACGCGTCCATAGGGTGGCTTGAAGCCCACGAGTCCGCATTGCGATGCAGGAAACCGAATTGAACCGCCAATATCCGAACCGGTCGCCAGCGTTGCGGTGCCAGCCGCCAATGCTGCGGCCGATCCACCCGAAGACCCGCCGGGCGTAACGTCCGTATTCCAGGGGTTGCGTGTAACGCCGAACAGGCGAGACTGAGTATTGAACAACGTGCAAAACTCCGGGCAGGTCGTGCGGGCGTGAAAAATCGCCCCGGCCTCGCGCAAGCGCGCGACCAACACGGCATCTTTCTCGCCCATGCGGTGCTCATACAGCAACGACCCTTCGGTGACTGGCTGCCCTTTCACTTCGACTTCATCTTTCATGCCCAGAGGCAGGCCATCAAGTACGCCCATTGGCTCGCCCTTGGCATACCGCGCTTCTGCCGCTCTGGCCTCGTCCATGGCCTGTTCAAAAAAAGTGTGGCTGAACGCATTGATGTGCGGTTCCCAGATTTCACTTTGTTCGATTACGGCTTGCATTAAATCGACCGGTGATAACTCACGGCTATGAAATTTCTGCAGTGCATCGGTGGCGGATATGTAATGAAGTGCGTCGCTCATATTATGCTTCTCAGGTGTCTCTGTACGGGGGCCGTCAGGCCGTTATACTCAGGCGGTGATTTTTACCCGCCTCCTAATCTGTTGCTTGCTTATCTTCCTGACGACCGTAATTCCCAAATCTGTTGCAGGCGAGGAAGACGAAGCGGATATTATCCGTATTGTCTCCTTATATCGAACTCAAACGCTGGATCCAATTAAGTCCGTATTCACCGGCAGTATTGAGGCTTTCGGTCAACTCTATACTCGCTTGTTACGTCTCGATGAAAACGACGAGCTCATTCCGGGGCTTGCTCTGCGCTGGGAAATCTCTGCGGATGCCACGGATTATACGTTTTTCCTTCGTAAGGCGAAATTTTCCGATGGCAGTCCGATTACGGCAGATGACGTCGCCTTTACGTTGCTCCGCATGCGCGACGATCCAGAGGCTGCGTACTCGGAGACCGTTGAGGATATGCAGAATGCATGGGCTATAGACGATCACACCTTGAGAGTTCGATTCAACTCAGCGAATATCCCTTTTCTGCAAGGGGTCGAAACGGCTTTTCTCGGCATCGTGTCGCGTGCCGACGTTGAACGCCGCGGCTCGGTGGATGCGTTTAGCGATATCCCGGTTTCGTCAGGGCCGTATCAGGTCGTCGAGTGGCGTCGTAACGACCGACTCATTCTTGAGCCTAACCCGCACTATTGGCGCGCCGGTTACCCGCTGAATGACGGCGCTGAGCTGATTGAAGTTGTGGACGTAAATACTCGCATCGCCATGTTGCAGGCGGGCGAAGTTGACGCAGTACGATACATTCAGAACTCCCATTTTGCGGAGCTGAGCGAAGATCCCGACGTTGTACTGCCGGTCGAACCTGCCATGCGAGTCAGCGTCTTGCTGTTGAATCATGACAGGCCACCGTTCAGTGACAAACGTGTTCGTGAGGCCGCTGCTCTGGCGCTGGACATGGACCGCATAACAAAAGCGATGTTGCGTGGTAGAGGAAGAACAGCCAATACCTTGTTGCCCGAGCAACTTGAGTTCTACGACCCGGATTTTCCGGGCTGGGAATATAATCCGGATCGTGCACGGCAACTGATTGAGGAGGCGGGCGCTACTGGTGCCGACGTCACCATCAATATCACCGCTCCGGACTCAGATTGGGAAATGGCGGCGCTTATCGTGCAGTCGTACTGGGGCGCGATCGGGCTGAACGTCATTATTCAGAAGATGGATCAGGCTCTGTACGAGCAACGCCTGGAAGATGGCGACTACGACTCGTCAATAGAGTGGTGGTACAACGATAGCAAGGAACCGGATCTGGCGGTGCGCTGGGCACTGTGCGGGAGTTGCGGCAATCGCGCTTACTACACTAACTATCAAAACGATCGTGTTGACGAGCTTGTCGAGATGGGCACGGCTGAAATGGACCCTGACAGACGTCGCGAGATATACCGCGAAATTCAGGCGTTAGCATTTCGCGATGTGGCGCAGATTCCGCTTTACTATTTTCCCTGGCCCAACGCCTACAGTACCGGCATAGAGGGATTGCGATTGCGACCGTCTACACAATGGACATTGGAAGAGGCGCGCCGTGTTCCTTAAGGTTGGCAAGCGGCTTGGTCACATATTGCCCGTATTGCTCGGCATCAGCATCGTCAGTTTCGGTCTGATTCAACTGACCCCCGGCGACCCTGCCCGAATGATTCTCGGCAACAAAGCCAGTGTGGAAGCCGTGGAAGCGGTTCGCGAGCGAATGGGACTGAACGAGCCGGTGCTGCAGCAATACGGTAACTACATGCTCAACCTGGTGCAGGGCGACCTCGGCGAATCTCTTCGTTATCAGCAACCGGTCAGCGAACTGATCATGCAATTCCTGCCAGTAACCGGTTTTCTCGCACTGTACGTCATCGTTCTAACCGTTCCCTTGACGATATTGCTTGGCATTCTTGCGGCACGAAATCGTGGGCGCTGGATCGATCAGCTTATTCGCATGACCTCGGTACTTGGCATGACCATGCCCGTGTTCTGGTTGGCGATGTTGATGTTACGAATCTTTAGCGTTGAGTTGGGTTGGTTTCCGGTTAGTGGCTTTGGCACGGGTTTTGTCGGGCATTTGCATCATTTGTTTCTTCCTGCTGTCAGCGTGTCAATTTATCTCATACCGGTTTTGGTACGCAATCTGCGCGCGGCGCTGCTCGAGGAGATGAATGCGGACTACGTTGTAGCAAGTCGCTCCAAGGGGCTGCCAGAGGGGTACATATTTCGGCGTCACATCCTCAAAAACGCGTCGCTACCGACGCTCAATCTGTTTGGAGTTCTAATTACCTGGTTGATTGGCGGCACTGTCATCGTTGAGCTGGTCTACGCGATTCCCGGCCTTGGCACATTGATGTTCAACGCGATTCTTGGCCGCGATTATTCAGTCATCCAGGGGCTGACTCTGTTCTATGCGTTTTCCACGGTCATCATTACGCTCGTGACTGACATGCTGTCCGCCCTGATCGATCCAAGGATCGAACTGTGATCGCTCGTTGGCCAAAGAGTTTGCGATTCGGTGCCGGTATTGTTCTTCTGTGGCTGATTGCCGCTGTTCTGGCACCTTGGCTGACACCGGCAGATCCTTACGCTATTGACCTGGACAATACTCTGCGCCCGCCGGGCGGTGATTGGCTGATGGGCACAGATCACGTTGGCCGAGATGTTTTTACACGCGTAGTTTTCGCGGCGCGCATCGACATCTGGATGGGCGTCATGGGCGTGCTGGCACCGCTATTGATTGGGGTAACGATCGGTTTGTTCGCCGGCTACTTTGGCGGCCTGTTCGATTCGGTGATGATGCGTATTGTAGATATCACTTTGGCGTTCCCGTTCTTGATTCTGGTGCTGGCAATTGTGGCGATGCTCGGCCCGGGGATTACAAATTTCATTATCGCGCTGGCACTCGTCGCCTGGGTTTCCTATGCACGCCTGATTCGCGCTGATGTCATGGTCGTGAAAAACGCCGAGTATGTGCAAGCGGCACGTACCCTGGGATTTAGTTCGCCGCTGATCATATTCAAGCACGTGCTGCCGAACACCATCTCACCGATAATCGTTTATGCCATGACGGACATGGTTCTGGTTGTGCTGGCCGGTGCGAGCCTTGGCTTTATTGGCCTTGGCGTGCAGCCACCGACGGCCGAGTGGGGCGCCATGATTGCTGATGGCCAGGCATACATAACGGAAGCGTGGTGGGTCTCCTTTTTCCCGGGACTTGCAGCGGTCAGCTTCGGTATTGGACTTTCGCTGATCGGCGACGGGCTGGCACGCATGCTGCGAATCGGTGATACATGAGTGAGCCGCTTCTGAAAGTCTGCAACCTTGACGTCAGCTTCCGCTCTCGGGGCGGCGAAACACACGCGGTCAGAAATGTTTCGTTTGATGTGGGCGTTGGAGAGATCATCGGCATCGTTGGCGAAAGCGGTTCCGGCAAGTCCGTCAGTTGTCGTGCCATATTGGGCTTGCTGCCTGAGTCGGCTTCGGTCTCCGGTCGGATCGAGTACAGCGATCAGAATCTGCTTGGCCTGGACACGGAAGGGCTACGGCGTATTCGCGGTCGCGATGTGTCGATGGTATTTCAAAACCCGGCATCACATCTGGACCCCCTTATGGCGATCGGCGCACAGGTTAGTGAGCCACTGATTCATCATCAGGATGCGTCACCCACGCAGGCACTCGATGCCGCAATTGAACGACTACGTGAAGTTCAGCTCGAGCATCCCGAACAACGCGTCAACAGCTATCCGCACGAGTTAAGCGGTGGCATGAAACAACGCGTGATGATCGCTGCTGCAATTGCTTGCGGGCCCGGCCTGCTGCTTGCTGATGAACCAACGACTGCTTTAGACGTAACCGTGCAGGCACGTATTCTCGAATTGTTGAAGTCGCTTAACGAGCAGCATTATTTGTCGGTCGTGTTGGTGTCGCATGACTTGGCTGTGGTCGCGCAGGTTTGCGATCGTGTGCTGGTAATGCGGCACGGCGAGATCGTTGAATCCGGCGACACCAAACAGGTTATCTACTCTCCACAGCATCCGTACACGCAACAACTTATCGAGTCTCAACCGAGTCGCATGACCATACGGCCGCCCGTTGCCACCGATACAGATACGCTTCTGGACGTCAGTAATATTGATGTTGAGTTTGCGTCGCCAGGAGGCGGAACGATGCGAGCGCTGAATGATGTCTCGCTCATCTTGCGACAAGGCGAGTCTCTTGGAGTTGTCGGTGAGAGCGGCTCGGGAAAAAGCACGCTTGCACGAGTAGTCATGGGTCTGGTCAAGCCGAAAAGTGGCGATGTAAAACTACGCGGCCAATCGATTCTGCAAAAGCGTAATCGACTCGATTTATCTGTTTGCCGCAAAGTCCAAATGGTATTCCAGAATCCTTACGACTCGCTAAACCCACGATATAGCGTATACGAGACCATCGCCGAACCGCTAGAACGCCATAAACTAGTGCCGGCAACGAAGCTCGACGAGCGCGTCGCCGAGCTAATGGGCTTGGTCGAGCTTGATTCTTCCCTCGCAAGTCGCAAACCTGCGCAGCTCTCGGGGGGACAGTGTCAGAGAGTTGGTATCGCTCGTGCGCTCGCCATGGATCCCGAATTGCTCATTGCAGATGAAATCACGTCAGCATTGGATGTAACCATTCAGGCACAAATTATTGCGTTGCTTAATCGCTTGCGTGAGGAGCGCGGGTTGTCGGTGATCTTCATTTCGCACGACCTGACATTGGTACGTAGCTTTTGCGATCAGGTTGTCGTGTTTCAATCCGGCCGCATTGTCGAGAGTGGCGCGGTCAGCGGTGTTTTGGAACAGCCACAGAAGTCGTACACCCAAGAACTCTTGCTGTCCGTGCCGACGTTGTAGTTACCACAAAAAGAGAAATGAGCATTTGTTGAATAGCCATAAACACTACACAAATATTGCTATATTAGAACTGTCATTCACTCATTTTGTAGAACTACCATGAATTACCCATCCAGCAACCATAGCTTTCAATTTTTAAAGCTAAAACTTCTTATCATTTGTCTCCTTGGTTTATCGCTTTTCGGTTGCGAAAAAACACAACCGCATGAAGCTGCTGGGGCTGATTGGGCTCATTATTTGGGAGGGCCTGCTAGCAATCAGTATTCAAGTCTTGATCAAATCAACAAGGAAAACGTCAAGAAGCTGAAAGTTGCCTGGACGTTTGATACTGAAGAAAGCGCAAATTATCAGGTCAATAATCTCATAGTTGATGGGAAATTATTTACTGCTTCTCCCCGAAGTAGGGTCATTGCCCTGGATGCAGCTACAGGAGAGCACATTTGGACATTTGATCCATCCACTGTTCATGATTCGTCAGCCGATTCAGATCAGCGTGGAGTGATGTATTGGAAGGATGGAGATCATGGACGCATCCTCACCATGAAAGGAAACTACTTATACACATTGGATGCTGCTACTGGTCAATTGGTGACGTCGTTTGGAAAGCAAGGCTGGATACATTTAGGCGAAGGAATGGATGTCGAAGGTATTCCTAATGTCCATCTCAATACGCCGGGACATATTTATAAGGATATGTTCATCATTGGAATAATTGTCAGTGAAAATGTACCCGGTGCAGTAAGGGCATTTGATTTGAGAACAGGAAAACGTAAATGGATTTTTCATTCTCTGCCACGACCCGGTGAACCAGGCTCAGAGACTTGGCCGGAAAACTATTTGGAGAAAACGGGTGGAGCTTCCGATTGGTCAGGCTTGGCGATAGATATACCACGAGGGATTGTTTATATATCGACGGAAACCGCAGGCCCGGATTTTTATGGAGCTGATCGTTATGGAGAAAATTTATTTGCGAATTCTGTCGTCGCTCTGGATGCCAATACAGGCGAACGACTCTGGCATCAACAGTTAGTACATCACGATTTGTGGGATTTGGATAATCCTGCTCCTCCTACTTTGTTGACCGTTCAGCACGAAGGAAAAAAGATTGATGTCGTAGCTCAAGGTACAAAAATGGGATTGTTATTTGTATTTGACCGGGTTACAGGAGAGCCTCTCTGGCCGATAGAGGAACGGCCAGTCCCAGCATCCAAAATCGATGGAATTGAGACTTGGCCAACTCAACCTTTCCCAACTAAACCACCAGCTTTGATGCGCCAGAAATACACAGAAAATGATTACTCCAATATATCTCCCAAAGCAGAATTAGTATCCAAGGATGTATTTAGTCAATCAGGGAACTATGGTGGCTATCCGCCCCCAAGTCTTGAGCAAACCATTATGTTTCCCGGTTACGATGGAGGAATGGAGTGGGGAGGTTCTGCTGCCGACCCTAATGGAATTCTATATGTAAATGTGAACGAAATTCCGTGGTTCTATCAACTTGTTCCCACCAAAAAATCAGATGGCAGTCCATTATCCTATGGAGAGAGTGCTTATCGAATCAGTTGTGCTGCTTGTCATGGAATTGACCGCAAAGGAAGTCCATCAGGTGACTTTCCTGACCTGACCGATGTTTCCCAACGCTTGAACGAAGATTTTGTAAGACAGTTCATTACGCATGGAGGGGGACGTATGCCAGCGTTTGATTATTTAGCGGAAGGCCGACAGGAAGCAATTATCGATTTTCTGTTTGCTAGGGAAACGCCAGTGTCCAAAGAGAAAGAGGGAGAAATTGGCGAAGACCTTCAGCCCTATGTATTTCGTGGATTCCAACGCTTCAATGACGATGAAGGCTATCCCGCAATCAAACCACCTTGGGGTACGCTCAATGCCGTAGATCTCAATACAGGTACTATCAAATGGAAAGTGCCTCTCGGAGAATATGAGGAATTGACAGAACGCGGTATACCTATCACAGGAACGGAAAACTACGGCGGTCCAGTCGTAACAGCTGGAGGACTCATATTCATAGCAGCCTCTTCAGATGAAAAATTCAGAGTTTTCGATAAAGAAACTGGTGAAATACTCTGGGAGCATGATTTACCTTTTGATGGTCATTCTACGCCAAGTACATACGCGGTAAATGGCAAGCAATATGTGGTGATTTCTGCTGGAGGGTCAAAAATGAAACCTGATCAAGGAGGAATGTTGGTAGCGTTTAGTTTGGAAGAGTAAGTAGAATAAGCCGCCTGCGCCGCAGGCGTGCACTTTTGAGTCAAAAATTAAGGAGTCACCATGTTCAAGCGCAATCGATCGCTGATTACTTTTAGTCTGGTTATTTTCGGCTTCGGCCTGGTCGCGGGGAGCGCCATTCAGTTTGCCGGCGTCGCGGAGGCCCAGACATCCAATCGAGTGTTTGAGCTACGAACCTACACGACGCATCCTGACCGCCTCGAAGAGCTGCAGGCGCGTTTCCGAGATCATACGGTTCAGCTTTTCGAACGTCACGGTATGACCAACATCGGTTACTTCACGCCGCAGGAATCACCACTCGCTGACAACACGCTTATTTATCTTCTTGCACACGACAGTCGCGAGGCGGCCGAGGCCAGCTGGGCTGGTTTCGCGGGCGACCCGGATTGGTTGAAAGCGGCGGAAGAGTCACGGCGCAACGGCCGTCTACTTGAGAGCGTGGTGAGCGTATTCCTGGATCCGACGGACTACTCGCGCATGCAGTAGATCGTGGCGTAAGCATCCGATTATTTTTGGAGAGACTACAAGAATGAATTTTCGCAAATTAACAATAGCCTTGGCGGGTCTTGCCGTTGCATCAGTCAGCGCTGCTGGCGCTATGGCTGCAGACACTAAGCTTGGTGTTGTTGTCAAAATCGGTGGTATTCCATGGTTCAATGCTATGGAAGCGGGTATTGACGAACGGGCTAAGGAATTAGGCGTCGAAGCCTTTATGATCGGCCCTACCAGTGCTGATCCTGCCTTACAGGTTCGTGCGATTGAAGATTTGATTGCACGTGGCGTGACGGCTATCGGCGTTGTGCCAAACGATTCTGAAGCCTTGGAACCCGTGTTGGCCAAAGCGCGCAGCAAGGGCATCAAGGTTATTACCCACGAGAGTCCTGAGCAGAAGAATATCGACTGGAACTTTGAATTGACTTCAGCTAAAGAGTTTGGCGAAGCACATGCCGAACTCCTTGCGAAGAAGTCTGGCGGCACGGGTGAATATGCTGTTTTTGTTGGGTCGCTGACCGTTCCATTGCACAATGCATGGGCCGATGCCGCGATTGCCTATTTGAAGAAAAATTACCCGGGTATGAATCTCGTCGCCGAACGTTATGGTGTCGCCGAAAGTGTTGATGACAGTCGCAAGACGGCTCTCGATCTTATGTCTGCACATCCAAATTTGAGCGGGTTCCTGGCTTTTGGTAGCCAGGGTCCAATCGGTGCAGGACGCGCAATTCAAGAACGCCGCAAGGCTGGCAAAATTCATGTTCTTGGCCCATTATCACCAGGACAGGGCATGAAGCTTGTTAAGGCTGGCGTTATTTCCGGTGGATTCATGTGGAATCCAAAAGAAGCAGGTAAGATTTTTGTGACCCTTGCCGATATGCTTGTTCAAGGCAAAGAGGTGACTGCGGGCATGGATATTCCAGGTCTGGGCACCGTCAATCCTGACTTCAAGACACGCAACATCGCTGTCAATCAACTGATTACAATCAACAAAGATACCGTTGATAAACTAGCGGCAATGGGTCTCTAAATTATCACTTACGGTTGTTCCGGGATGAGTGCCCCCTCCCGGAATGTTTTTTTAAACAAAACCTTGGCATTGCGAGATGGAATCCTAATGCTTGATAAGTACGCTCTCTGCTAAATCGAGAGGTGACTATATGATTCCTGTGATTCAATTTAGCAATGTTTCAAAAACATTTGGCGGGGTACGCGCCCTTATTAATATAGATTTCGAGGTAATGCCCGGTGAGGTGCATTGTCTGGCCGGTGAAAATGGCTGCGGAAAAAGTACCTTAATCAAGATCATCTCTGGGGTGTACGACCCCGACCCAGGCGCAACTCTTACCTTAATGGGGCAAGAGTACGAAACCCTGAGTCCCGCTCAGGCACGCCGTGTTGGCGTTGGCGTAATCTGGCAAGATCATGCACTGTTTCCTGAAATGAGCGTCGCTGAAAACATTGCAATTGAGGGATTCGTTAGCTCGAAATCCAAGCTTGTGCGACACAAAAAAATCAAGGACGTTGCACAAAAGGTCTGCGAACGCCTTGGCGTTAGTTTTGAACTGGATGCACTAGTCAAAACCCTGCCGATTGCCCAAAGACAGCTCATAGCTATTTGCAGAGCCCTCGTCAGCGACGTCCGGATTGTTTTCATGGACGAGCCTACGGCATCACTCACTCAATCAGAAACAAAACATCTTTTAGATGTCGTGCGTACTTTGACAGCCGAAAATGTTGCCGTTGTTTTTGTCAGTCACCGTCTCACAGAAGTGTTGGAAATTGCCAACAGGGTAACCGTTTTACGTGATGGTCAAAAAGTCGGTGTCTATGATGCGAGCGAGATGACCTTGGCAAAATTGACCGAAAAAATGACTGGATTGACCATCAATCCGGCTGTCGTTGATCAAGACCTGAGCAAAAACGAAACCGTTCTTGAGGTGAAGCAGATTTCCCGAGCCGGCGAGTATGAAGATATTTCCTTTTCAATCGCCCAGGGGGAAGTGGTCGGAATCACGGGTCTGCTGGGCGCCGGGAGAACCGAACTCGCCTTGAGTTTGTTCGGCATGACACGACCAGAACAGGGTCAAATTTACTTGCACGGTAAAGAAGTGGAGTTCAAGTCCAACCTGGACGCCATATCGTCTGGGGTTGCCTATGTTTCAGAAGACCGCTTGTCATTGGGACTTATTCAGGACCAATCAATAGAGAATAACCTGGCGTTGACCGTGCTAGACAAAGCTCTTGCGTTCGGCAGCTTGTTATCTTTCAAGAAGAAAAGAACAATCGTTGACCATTGGATAGAAGAATTGGGCGTTAAATCAGGCAATACGAGTGATGCGATTTCGACCTTGTCTGGGGGGAACCAACAGAAAGTTGCCATTGCAAAGTGGTTGGCTACAAACCCAAAACTCCTGATACTCGACGCTCCCACGGTGGGTGTCGATGTTGGCGCGCGTGAGGGGATTTTTGAAATTGTGCGAGACCTTGCCGGCAAAGGGCTCTCGATTCTGCTTATTTCTGACGAGGTGTCAGAGGTCTACTTCAATTCCAACAGAGTTTTGCATATGTCTAGTGGGTGCATACAAAAAGAGTATGTCCCAGCTCGGTGTGATATTTCAGAATTGGAGGATGCCATTTATGGAAAAGCTATTTAAAACGCATCCGATTGAAGCCTGGCTTCTCATTATTATTGTTGCGACTTCCGCAGTACTGTCCGTGGCGTCTACGCAATATTTGACACTCGTGAATGCCTTTGATCTGCTCAATTCGATATCCATCAACGTCATTTTTGCGGTCGGGCTTCTTGTAGTCCTAATTTCGGGCGGAATTGATATCTCTTTCGCCGTCGCCGCGTCGGTCGTTCAGTATGTCGCTTTTTACGTTCTAAGCTACCTCGGCGGTGGCAATTGGTTCATTGGATTTATTGTCGCGGGTGGATTGGGCATCGTACTTGGCGCTATTAATGCGGGGTTGATCCATTATTTCCGGATTATTTCGATTGTCGTGACTATTGCAACCTTCAATATATTTTTTGGATTGCTGATGTTCCTCACCAGGGGCGTATATTTATATGACCTTCCCGACTGGTGGACTAACCGGATAATTGTTTTTGAACACGAGATGGCAAATGGCACCTGGGCGGAATTGACCCTGCCAGCAGTTGTCATGTTTGGCGCGATTTTAGCAACATGGCTCCTAATCACGTACTCATCAATCGGGCGCCAAATATACGCGTTTGGTGACAACCCCGAAGGTGCGCGCCGAATCGGCATTAATATTGTTGCGGTTCAGTTTATCGCCTATGGCTGGATGGGCATGATGGCCGGGATTGCTGGCTTAATGCAGGCGCACTTTGTGCAAGAGATTGTACCTAATGCTTTGATTGGCCGGGAATTGGACGTTCTGGCGGCTGTGGTGCTCGGAGGGGCGACCCTTGGTGGTGGACGAGGCACCGTCCTGGGTTGTGTGCTGGGCGTCTTGTTGATGGCGATCATTCAAAACGGTTTAAATCTACTTGGGGTCACCCCTTTCGCTTTTAAGGCAATCGTTGGGGTAATCATTTTGCTGGCAATCACCTTATCGAACGTTTCGTTTGTTGAACTTCGGGCGCACCTGCGCATGCAGAAAGGCCAGTGACATGACAACAACGAACCGAAACAAAATCAAACGCTATATGGAAAGCGAGGTCGCCGGTTTATCGATATTTCTTATTGCCGTTGTTATCGCGTTTAGCCTGGCCTCCCCTAACTTTTTGACAGCAACAAACCTGTCATCAATGGCTATCCAGCTTCCTGAATTGGGCTTGCTGACCTTGGCAATGTTGATTCCGATCCTGTCGGGGGGGCTGAATTTATCGATTACCTATACTGCGAACATGTCGGGATTGGCCCTGGCGTGGACGCTGCAAGCGTTCGGCGGACCCGAAGCCGGCGTAGAAGCCTTTATATTAGGCTGTGCCTTAGCTTTGTCCGTCGGTGCTTTGAGCGGCTTTGTGATCGGGGTTGTCGTTGCCTATTCTAAAGCCCACCCTATTTTAGTTTCCTTAGCGATGATGATCTTTATGCGTGGCATTGGCGAATTTTTGAGCCGTGGAAAAGACATTACCGGGTTCCCCCAATTTGTACAAAACATTGGCCAAGGAGATATTTGGGGAGTTCCAATACCGTTGTTGGTGTTTATAGCGTGCGCGGTTGTCTGGCATATTATCTTGTCTCGAACCCGTCAGGGTTTCGGCACCTACATGCTGGGATCTAATATCATGGCAACGGCATATTCTGGTATTTCCACCAAACGGAATCTGATCGTTCTCTACACCCTTTCGGGCCTTATGTGTGCCGTCGCGGGCATCATTATGCTTTCACGATTTAATTCGGTTCGTGTCGGGCATGGCGAGTCATTTCTATTGATAACAGTGCTTGCCTGTTTCCTTGGGGCCGTAAATCCCTTTGGCGGGTTTGGTCGTGTTGTGCCGGTCGTTCTGGCTTTGATGATTCTTCAGGTTCTGACATCAGGCTTGAATATTCTTGGTGCAAACCAACACCTGTCGACGGCGTTATGGGGCTTTTTTCTGATCGCCGTAATGGTTCTGCGATGGGCTTGGTGGCAGTATTCAATAAAAAGAAAATAAAAAATACGGGGCGCAAATAATAAACGATGCGCCACCATGGAGCCGAAAGTTTTTGTATAAATTAAGGGAATCGCAAAATGAATAAGTTGGGTGTACATGCACTTGTATGGGTTGGCGGTTGGAGCCACAAAGAGTGCGAGACTGCAGTTTCAAAATCGGCTGAACTGGGTTTTGACTATATCGAAATACCAGCCCTTGACCCCTCATCGGTCGACACAAAACATACGCTTAAACAGCTGGAAAAATACGAAATCGGTGCAACGGTTTCATTAGGGTTGCCCTTAGATTGTGATATATCGAGCGAAGATCCAGAGGTCGTTGCCCGGGGTGAGGCCATGCTCAATGATGCGCTCCGACTGACCGGTGAAATTGGTGCGACGCATATGTGCGGTATTTTGTATTCTGGATTTGCCAAGTACATGCAACCCAAAACGGAACGTGGCGTGCAAAATTCGGCTGAGGTCCTGTTTCGCATTGCCGAGAAGGCAAAGCTGGAGAACATCGCCATAGGACTTGAGGTCGTCAATCGCTATGAAACGAACCTGCTCAATACCGGTGCAGAAGGGGTTGAGATGGTGAAACGGGTCGGATCTGACAATGTGTATGTCCATCTGGATTCGTACCACATGCATATCGAAGAAAGCGGCCTTGGAAATGCAATTCGGGGGTGCGCAGATCATCTTGGATATTTTCACATTGGCGAATCCCACCGTGGCTATCTAGGAAGTGGCAATATTGATTTCCAAGACATATTTAGTGCATTAGCTGAAATTGCTTATTCAGGGCCAATTACTTTTGAATCGTTTTCTTCGGCGGTTGTGGCCCCCCAACTTTCAAACATCTTGGGTATCTGGCGCAACCTTTGGGAAGACAGCGAAGACCTTGCCCGGCATGCCAAGACATATATGGAAGAGCAGATTAAAGCCGGAATTGAAACACACCGAGACAACAGATTTAGAGCATAAGGCAAATATAAAGTGACAAATTTATACAAAGGCGCATTACGAGAATTAGGCGGTGTCTTTGACGCGCTGAATGATAGTGACGTTGATAAAGCATTGCAGATGGTGGCAGATGCCAACAAAATTGTTGTTTTTGGCGGCGGTCGTGAACGGCTTCAAATCATGGGATTTGCGATGCGCCTGTACCATATGGGTCTTGATGTTGCGGTCGAAGGCGACATGACGACGCCTCCTGTCGGCGACGGGGATTTGTTTATCGTTACAGTTGGCCCCGGCGAAATATCGACGGCATGCGCCTTGCTCGGTGTTGCCAGGGCTGCGGGGGCAAAGATCTTGGTATTAACAGCCCAACCAAAGGGAAAGGCCGCTACATACGCTGATTTTGTCCTGCATCTGCCCGCACAAACAATGGCCGATGACCAAGGCGACAGCGTTACATCTGTATTGCCGATGGGATCCTTGTACGAAGGGGCTTTGTTTGTGCTCTTTGAAATCATGGTTTTGAAATTGAAAGACAAGTTAAATATTAGCGCAGAGGCGATGCGCGCCAATCATACAAATATGGAATAATTTTAGTTGGCGTGGATATACGGTCCGCCTCATTTTCAATGTTGAAAAATAAATGTCGCCTAATATATTGACACTCGCCCAACAAATCCTTGATGCGGCATCAGCTCACCAGGGAGATCGGTTCATTGTCGGCATCGCGGGTGCGCCCGGAGCTGGGAAGTCGACCGTTTCAGAATTGCTTTTGCAGGCCTTGCAAGATGGCATCTCTGATGGGGATGCGGTGCTCGTGCCGATGGATGGCTTTCACCTTGATAATGTAATTCTCGACGCGCGTGACCTGCGATCAAAAAAAGGGGCGCCAGAAACCTTTGACTGTGTCGGTTATATGAAAGTTCTCGAACGCATTCGCGCGAATGTGGGCGAGACCTTTTCACCATCGTTTGACAGAGCACTGGATTTAGCGCGAGCTGGCGCGATTTGTGTTGGCGCCCAACATAAAATCATTTTGACTGAGGGTAATTATCTGCTTTTGGATGAAACACCTTGGCGTGATGTGCAGCGTTATTTTGATTTAACAATTTGTATTGAAGCCGATATGCCGACACTGGAACGGCGGTTGATGAAACGTTGGTTGGATCACGGGTTGTCGGATACAGAGGCTCGCCAACGCGCAGAATTAAATGACCTGCCGAATGCACGTTATGTTGTCGACCATTCCATGAGCGCGGATATCCTTTTCTTGAATGCTGATTGATAGGGGCCGCGTCGTCATTAAAAGATTAGATAAACTCTCGCAAGGCGGCGGGGGAGTTGAAATGTACCGTGATCAAGTCGCTTATGATGAGATGCTGCGCGCAGGTTAATCTTGAGGCATCTCATGCTGCCAAGGCGGATTAGCCCCTTGGCGTGAAACGTTTATGGCAGCCGCCGTTGATGCCAAATTCAAGGCTTCTTTAATATCATCAACGTCGATGTGGCTGATTTGAGCGCGCGACAGTTTGTTTTTACTAGCCAGCGAATGCAACAAGCCCGCCATGAAGGTGTCGCCCGCGCCAATGGTATCGGCAACCTTGACGTTCTTTGCAGGTACATCTATTTGCCCGTGAGCGCTAAACGCGCTGGCCCCGTGTTGGCCTCTTGTGACAACAACAAGCTGCACATCACGCTCAAGCCAAGACATTGCCAAGACTTCGGGTGACCGCTTCGGTGCCATCCAGTCTAAATCTTCAATGCTGACTTTTATGATATCGGCATAATCAATCATCCGTTCAAGGCGTTCAAGATGAAGCGTTGCATCGGTGATTTGGCTGGGACGAATATTTGGGTCTAGTGAAATAATTCTGTGTGGAGTTTCTTGTTTGGCAAGATTTTCGTATGTTGATGCGGCGGGTTCATGGATCAGCGAAATTGAACCGAAGTGCAAAGCGCTAACGTCATCTTGCAATTCAGGAAGGTTGTTGTTTTGGATCATCCTGCCTGCAGAGTTTTCATCTAGGAAAATGTATTCTGGATCTGGCCCATCAAGTTTGACAAACGCAACCGTAGAAGGCCTATCTGAAAAGATAGAATAGCGGCTGTCTACGGAACATTCTTGAAGTTCTTTTTGAATGGATTGGCCAAAAAAATCGGTCGAAATGCCCCCCAGAAAACCAACGCTGTCCCCTAACCGTGCTAAGGCTATGCACGTGTTGTAAATGGACCCTCCGTTACAGGGCAAGTACGTAGTTTGCCCATTCGAATTATCTAAGGGCAACAGGTCGATCAAGGTTTCACCACAACAAAGAATCATTAAAATCGTTCCAAATACAGATCACGGGAAAACTATACAATACTCGACCAAACAGGAGATGAAATGCTCACGGGCGACAATTCTTAACGGACCACGCCGTCGCAAAGTTCCCTTTTTGCGTTCAGCTTTTTGTGGAGCTGAGCGAAACTCACAGTCTTCCTTTAGTGAAAATATTCGGCGGTTTCGGCCAAGAACTCCATTATCTCAGCGCCAGATGCTGTGACAGTTCTGATAAATCTGGTGCGCAATCACCACCTGTCCGTTCAACAACATACGACGCTACGGCATTTCCGAGCCGAATCGAGTCCACCAAACTCCAGTTCGACGACAACCCTGCTAACAGACCGGCTGCGTGCGAGTCGCCGGCACCTATGGTATCGATGACATTGGCGGCATAGGGTTCGACCCATCCTGCATCAATATTCGACCGATAATAATAGGCTCCTTCCTTATCGCGGCGAACGATCAACGTACAATCGTGCCGTTCGCTCCAGGTGGCTGTCGATTTCTCCAGTGGGTCATCAATGCCAATGATTTGTGCTTCATCACGATTAAGAGTCACAATTGAATTCAAAGCCAGCAATCGATCTACGATTTTTGCCGGGAGTTGTCCAATCCGCGGCCCAAAATCAATGACAATTTCGACATTCTGATGAAGCGATTCCAGCCAGGACACGATGGCCTCGTCAGCTGACGGCACTAGCTGATAGCCCGACAAGTAGATCAGGCTATCAGCCTGAATATCAATTTGACGCAGGATCTCCGGCGTCCAGTTATTCTCAACGCCGGTTGCCGTCACAAAACTGCGTTCACCATCGGGTTCTACCAGAGCCAGGCACCAACCATTGTCTCCGTCTATTTGTGGCAGGTGCGATTCAATCCCTCGTGTGTGCAGATATCTGCATATTTGATTAGTGCCCATTCCGTTGCCGATCAAGAAAGCGTTCGTGGAATAGAATCCCAGCCGATGTAACGCAGAGGTGATATTCAATCCACAGCCGCCGATCATCGTCAGAAGACTGCTGGCTTCTATGTCAGAACCTCGGACCGGAAGCGTTGGAACGGTCATGATCTGGTCTATAACAGCGGCACCAAGTACACAGATATGGCGCTTGGGCACCAGCGTTGGGAGTTTGTCGAGCAATGACCTGGCAGCCGTCAACGCACTTGTCGCGCGGAGCGATAGGCCAAAAAATTCTTTGCATAGGTCTCAAAATCGAAATCGTTAGCCGTTTTCAATCGCTGCAGAGTTGTCGCATCAAACCTGCCAATGCCGGAAATCGCGCCACAGATAGCGGTTGCCATCGCGCCAATGGTATCGGTATCACCGCCAAGATTGGCGCACAACTCCGCACATCGACCAGGATCAGGTTGCGCAAGATCGACCATTGCAATGGCAGCCGGTACCGATTCAATTGCGCTGGTACCCGTACCAATCAAATCATAGATCTTTGCTGATGTTGCGACATCATCGGATTTCTTGTCGGTAACGGATAAGGCTAGTTCGATACGAGCAGCAAGACTGGGACTAAACGTATTGACATTTTTTTGTTGCGCTCTGAGTGCGATTTCGGGAAGTACGCTTTTCGTTTTCGACCAAGGATGCCCGTCGATTGACATCGAAATTGCCCATGCAATTACCATCGCTCCGGCAACGGATACGTCGGATTTGTGCGTCGGTGCAGAGGCAGCGGCGACCTCGCCATAGAAGTCGTCGAAACATTCTGTTGGCAATAAGCAGCCCAGCGGCATCACACGCATTGCGGCGCCGTTTGTCACGCCCAGATTCGGAATGTCAGATATGGATTGACCGGATTTGATCGCGGTGAGCGCGACCTTTGAGGTTGGTCCGAGTATGTTTTTGGAAAAGGCATCGAAGGACTCGGCCCAGTCGAGAATGCGGCCGCCGATCACCTCGGTATCGACTCGACCGTCGCATTCGGTTATCGAGTCCGCCAATGCGAGTGCCATTGAAGTGTCGTCGGTTATCTGTGCGGCTTTGAAGTACTTCGCCGCAGCGTTTTCCTGTGGGCCATCGAGAAATTCGTCTATCCAGTCAAAATGTTCTTTGACGCGACACCGTGGCCATAATTCTGAAGGCATGCCGAAAGCATCGCCCAAAGCCTGGCCGTAGAATGCCCCCAAAATGTGTTCTTCGATTTTTTGTGACATTGCAAGAGTTTACTCAGGCTTCGGTCTTGTGAGACATCGCCGACGATTCACGGAACGTCGAGATAAACAGCAATGCTATAACTATGATAATTGCCGACCCCACGCCCCAAACAGCAAACCAGTCGTATGTCGCGGCATCGCTTGGCTCCAACAATGCGTAGTGTTCAAGAACCTGACCACCAACCAGGTTACCGACGAGAGCTCCCAGCCCCATGCAGATCAGCGTCAGCAAACCCTGTGCTGCAGTACGCATATGTGCGGGCGCTTTTCGGTCAGTATAAATGTACGCCGTAATGAAATAGAAGTCGTAGCTCACCCCATGCAACAAAATCCCGCCAAATAGCAGGGCATACATCAGCAGGTTCTCCGTTCCGCCGTACATAAAAAATCCGTAGCGGATGGCAGCGGTTACAAAGCCTAGTATTAAGACCCTCTTGATTCCATAACGTTTTAGGAAGAAAGGTAAGGAGATCATGAAGATAATTTCGGAGAATTGTCCCAGTGTCATCCAACCGGTTGCGTTCTTGAGACCAACCTGCGTCAAGAAACCGTTCGCAAATTGATAGTAGAATGCAAGCGGAATGCTGAACAAGAAGGAACAGAGTGCGAATACGGCAAATGCCCGATCTTTTAGCAAGCCAAGTGCGTTCAGTCCAAGTAGTTCCTTCAGGTCAATTTTACTGTTGCCGGTTTGCGGTGGCGTATCAGGAAGAAAAAGCGCATAAATTGCGAGAAAAACTGATGCCGCGGCCGTTACTATAAAAGGGATGCTCGTCGTCGATATGTCGTTGAATCCCAGCATCGTCGGAACAAATCCAACAGTGAGGCCCGAAAAAATCCAGCCAATGGTGCCGAGTACTCGTACGCGAGGGAAGTCACCCTCGGTATCCTCCAGGTTCTTAAATGCAATGCTGTTGGTAATTGCAAGGGTCGGCATGTAGGTCAGCGCATAGAGCAGCAGCATCGGCATGAAGGATCGGAAATCCGTCTGTTGTGTAATAACGAGGAGCAGCACGGCACCGGCTATATGCAGAAAGGCAAGCACCTTCTGTGCCGAAAAGTATCGATCCGCGATGACTCCGACAAGGACTGGTGAGATTATGGCGGCAATGGATGTGCAGCTATACGACCACGCTATTTGAGTCGCACTAAAGCCGAGTTTGTCCAGGTATTGCCACAGCGGAACGAACCAAGCGCCCCATATGAACCACTCCACAAACATCATTGTGGACAATTTGCGTTTTATTGAGACCATTGGTATCAGTATACGTACGATAATCGCGTATCTAAAGGAACTAATGGCAGCAACGTTCAGGTTGAGCGCGGCTTTACTGGTGCTCCACAGGCGACTGTTGCATCAGATCATTTATTCGTATGTATACCTATGATATTCTCGCTCCGATAGTTTTCGCTTTCGTTCTGGTGATTTTGCGAAATATCTGAGATTGTTTTGAGGAGATTGGCGTGACTTTTATCGTTACCGATGCATGTGTGAAGTGCAAGTTAATGGATTGTGTGGAGATATGTCCGGTTGATTGCTTCTATGAGGGTGAGAATTTTTTGGTTATTGACCCCGAAGAGTGTATCGACTGCGGGGTCTGCGAGCCCGAGTGTCCACTCGAGGCGATCAAACCCGAAGATGAGGATACGCCAGATCAATTCTGGTTGGGCGTAAATACGAAGTACTCTGAAATCTGGCCAAACATCACACGAAAAGGAATATCACCAGCCGATGCCGACGAGTATCGAGATGAAAAAGACAAGTTTGATCGCTACTTTAGTGAAAAACCTGGTGATACAGACTAGCTTAGTCTCTCGGAAATGACTTGCACACTGCGTTCGTGCTCGACCACTCGTGCTCGACCACTCTTGCCCGAATAGGGCAACATTACTTCAATAGCCAATCGCCCTATAACAGAAGCAGGTATGCTGGACCTATGATAAGAGAGGCACCTATCTGAATGGCGCAAGAAAATGACTAAATCTGCGGCAAGTAGAAAAGAAGACGGCGGCGAGGAATCATCGCTATCTGTGACGGCAGATGATCAGTTGTACGCGCTCGAACAGCAAGCCGGGTTTCTTCTGCGGCGCGCCCACCAACGATCAGGTGGCATTTTTCAAGCTCTTTTTGCGGATAGCGGACTGACGCCAATGCAATTTACGTCGTTGGTGAAAATTCGTGATGAAGGTCGTGTATCGCAAAATCTACTTGGCCGGCTCACGCATACGGACCCTGCGACAATCATGGGTATTGTGAATCGCCTGGTGCAGCGCCAATTGATTCGAAAAACGATGGATCCGGCCGATAAACGAAAATCCGTACTGATATTGACTGCCAAAGGACTCAAGCTAATCGAGTCCTTGGATACTGCGGCTCGCCAGGTATCCAGCGAAACGCTTGCGCCGTTGTCCGTGGATGAGCAAGAGATTTTTCTAGGTTTGCTGTCGCGATTGACCTAGACGTTCTCGGCCAGGTAGCGATCGGCTGAACATGAGGATTATTGCGGTACCAAACGCAACCGCAATGAGCGTCAAGAGGTCCATGCGCAGTCCCCAAACAGTATCGCCCGTCAAGCCAAAAATGGATGCGAGGAATACGATCAAACCCAGACCGGTCAGCAGCGGAATAAGGCGATGCAGCTGCTTCGGAAAAAACACAGCCGACAGTATCATGGGTGCTAGCAATGCCGATCCGGCAAAACTGGTTCGTGCTAATAGAACGATATGTGTATTACTCACTAGTGACACTGCCAGCGCCGACAGGGCGAAGACGAAGATTGCGCTGCGCACCAACGCCATTGATCGATATTGTGGCTTGGATATACCTGAACGCAGCTCGCTACCCAGCGCGAACAGTTGCGAGTCTGCTGTTGAGATTGCGGCTGCGATTAGTCCAACTACAACCACCGCAGCGACAATCGGTGATTGATCGTATACCAGGACCTGCGCTATGAAGTCAGCGGTCGAACTCGTGGAATAGAGTGCGGCGCCGTAAAGGCCAATAGGTAGTGTTGCGAGTATGAGAACGAAAGAAAATACAGCGAGCAGCAGCGCCATTCGAGCGAGCGACGAACTGTCACGCATAATAATCAAACGGGTACCCATTTGTGGCTGTGTTACCGGGATCATTACGATGGCCAGAAATGACGCTATGAGAAATTGGTAGGTGAACAATCCGGACGGCCCGGGAGTTGACAAGAGTGCCGGCGATGTCGATTCGATCGAATCGAACATGGCGCCAATGCCGCCGAAATAAGACACGCAACTTGTTGCAATAATAATAGTGGCACCAAACAACACCAGGCCTTGAATCGAGTCTGCGAAAATTATGGCTCTGAGCCCACCCAGTTCACTGTAGGCGATGATCACGCCGACTATCGCGACCGACCACGCCCAGCTTGGCATAACACCCGGAATTATCGAATTCAAGAACAGTGAAACGCCTTTTATCTGAATCGCGACATAGGGGATTAGGAAGACAAAGATGCCAAACAAGTAGACGTACGTCGCATGGCGACTACGGTATGTTTGCCCGAGCCAGCCGGAAAATCCATTAAAGTCATCTGCCGAAATTCGGCGGCGGATATTAATACCGAACCACAAAGCAACAAATGCTAACGCGCAGTCAGAAATCCCGAGAAAGAACCAGGCACCAATGCCGTGACTGCGAAACAGGTCCGGCATACCCATCAAAGTAAAGGTGCTAAATAGAGTAGCGGCGACCGTTAAACAGCCGACAAGCGCTCCGAGACTCGATCCTGCCAGGAGAAAATCGTTGTCTGAATGGTTCGATTTGCGAGCGCGCAAGGCGGCAGCAATCAACGCGCAGAGATATACCGTGCCAATCCCCAGTATCCATCCATTCACTAGTTGTCGCCACGACCAAGAGGTTTTGGATACAAGAAGCAACCGGCAATTGTTAACGCGATGAACGCGAGTGCAATGATGATACCGACCGCTAATGAGTACGGAAGGTAAAAAATACGAGATGTATGGTCGCCAATAACAAGTGGCGTAAAAGTTACGACAGAAAGTGCTATCGCGGTAGCGCAGCAAACACGCCACCAGAATGATCGATGATGGTGTGTGTTAGGTTTGGAATTCATGCGCGTTAATGTCCCGATTCTGACTTCGTCTTGCGCCCGTCCGTAACTGATGTTCGGAGGTATTGCTATTTGTATATCTACACTATGTCAATTAAACAGTAGTTTCCAGAGTATCTGTGGATATGGCTGATACAAGCCTTCGCCGCTTGCTGAACCGTCATGTACTGGCATGTTTGTTTTTTCTATATGTATACTTATAAATATGTGAGCCTGTGAGTCCGTAATGGCGGCTGAAACGAATAAACCTAGCCCCGACAAACCTAGCACCGACAAGAAGTCGAGCAAATCAACTGGTGTCTCCGGAATGACCGAACGCTTTGGCGCTCGCGAAAAGGACGGCGTAGTACGTTGTGATGCTTGCCCGGTGCTTTGCCGGATCAGACCGGAACGGTCCGGCGCTTGCGGGCGTTATGCGAACGTCGAAGGCGAACTCGTGCGTGTTGACCCACTGGTGCTTCTCGAAAACTCGCGCGATCCCGGCGTCGGGGTGGTCCCGTTTGAAGGCGCTGCGGCCGAATGGGGTGGCAACCTGGTTCAACAAGAGACGTTCGTTACCGCTATCGGCGCAGGTACAACTTATCCCGATTACAAGCCGGCGCCCTTTATTGTAGCTACACAATACGACGGCGTTGAAACTGTCACAGTGGTCAGTGAGGGTATCTTTTCGTATTGCGGTGTGAAGATCAAACTGGATACGGATAAGTATCTCGGCGCTGAACAAGCCGATATCCTTTGCGATGGGCAACGTATTGGACACGTGACGACCGGTGAGTACGGGTCGCAGATGTTGTCCGTTGGAGGGGTCAATCACCTCACGGGCGGCAGCAAACGAGAGGGCAAGGTTACCTGCAATGCCATTATGGCGTTGTGTAACCGTCAGCCAGTCGAGCTTGTCGTTGCCGGAGGCAGTTCCGTGCGGGTGCAGGCAGGACATGCGCCCGTCATCGATGGCGTTACCGAGCAGCATATGCGTGTTGGTTGTGGCTCGGCAACAATTGGCATCTTCGCGGAGCAGTGGCATGGCCATGTCGACGAAGTCATTGTCGTTGACGAACATATTACCGGGGTTCTGTCAGAGCATCAGGCCGGACGTTGTCTTGGCATGGAGCCCTCCGGGATTCGCGTATGCGGACGGCGCTCAACGCCCGGCCGATACTTCAACGTTGCCAATCCCGGGCAGGGCTGGGGTGGCACAGACATTAGCGACCCGTTTTCTATAATTGAGTCAATCGATGATGCTGTTGCACGTCCAGGAAATCGGCTGTTGATGACCACTACAACGGGTGATGAAAGCATCTATTGCGTCCTCGATGACAACTTGCGGCCAGTGGAGGCAGCGATGCCGGATGCGGTGCAAATTGTCGTGGACCGTATTCGGGAAAACTGCGAGCCCTCACTATGCTCAGTGTTATTTGTTGCTGGTGCGGGCGGATCGTTGCGGGCCGGCGTCACCGATAATCCGGTGAGCCTGACCCGATCTGTCAAAGAGACGTTAACGCGGGTGACGATGGGCGGTGCGCCGGTCTATGTGTGGCCTGGTGGTGGTATCACGGTCATGGTCGATGTCACGCGTATGCCAGAAAGCTCTTTCGGTTATGTGCCGACACCAGCAATAGTAGCGCCAATAGAATTTACGTTACCGAGAGACCGATACGCTGCAATGGGCGGTCACGTTGACTATATTCAGTCACTGGAGGAAATTCGCGATCACTACGGCGACAGTGCGCAGAGCAGTAGCTGGGACCCCAAGAACCCGTGGCCGCTGCAGTGATTTGCTCATGAATTCGAGTGCACTTTGCGGTCTACCCGATGCTGCGGTTCAATCACGGTCGCCTGCACAGGTGCAACAGGTAATGCTATCCGGCAATCGTTTGCATTTGCAACACGGGCCAATCAACCTCGTTATCAAAGCGGTTGGCAGCACTGCGGGTGTGCAACGGGCGTATGCGCTTGCGACACAACGCATGGAAGGAATGCTGCAGGGACTGGTGGACAACCTCTCGTTGCTGCGATCGCCGCTGTGCATTGCAGACAATGCAAAGATAAACGACGCTACGTCGCGACGCATGATTTCAACCGTCAGGCAATTCAGAGACTGTTTTGTCACACCCATGGCGGCGGTCGCCGGCGCGGTCGCGGATGAGGTTCTGGCTGCGATGAAAAATGCCGACGGCCTGGATAGCGTTTTTGTTAACAACGGCGGCGATATCGCTCTGCACCTCGAGCCCGGCCAGAAAATGCGTGTTGGTATTGTACCTTGCCTCTCGACGGCGACAGCGGATGCATCAGTGGATATCAGCGCTGAGGATGGTGTTTGTGGGATCGCGACCAGCGGCTGGGACGGCCATTCAATGTCGCTGGGTATTGCCGATGCCGTGACTGTTCTCGCAAAAAATGCGGCGATTGCCGATGTGGCAGCGACGCTAATCGCGAATGAAGTCGATTGTGATGCTGAATGCATTGATCGGCGTCGGGCGCTGGACATTGATCCCGACAGTGATCTCGGAGAAAGACTGGTCACCGTGGGTGTAGGGGCGTTGCACAAACAAGCAATTGATGGCGCTCTTGATCGCGGCGTGGGATTCGCCCGAAGCTTGATAGAGGAGTGCGAGCTTTACGGTGTCTTCATTTCTCTGCAAGGACGTAGTCGTTCGCTGGGTTGGTCATATGGAAATAAAGGAGTAGATTCGTAATGAGTTTTACTGTGCGGAAAATCGTTATTACACTGGATCGTTCAAGTCACGATTTTGGGCCACCCAAAGATGTGTCGTTACTGCTAGGTGGCATCTGTGGCGTGGTGAGTAACCCGTTCGCAGGCCGCCATGTCGAAATCCTGGAGCCTGCTATGAAAGATCTGGAGCCGCTCGGTCTGCAACTTGCCGGCGAATTATTGACAGCGATGGACTGTGGGCCTGGTGACATCGAGGCGTATGGCAAAGGCAGCATTGTTGGCGCCAACGGCGAACTCGAGCATGGCGCGCTCTGGCATGCGCCGGGTGGTTACGGTATGCGTCAGGTGCTTGGCGATACACGGGCTATTGTTCCGTCCACAAAGAAGGTTGGGCCGGTCGGCGCCACAATCGACATTCCGCTGGCGCATACTAACGCCGCGTATGTGCGAAGTCATTTTCATACGTTAACGCTGCAAGTACCCGATGCGCCCAGACCGGACGAACTGGTATTTTGTTTGGCTATGGCGACCGGTCCCCGCATCCACGCACGGATGGGTGGTTTGCAGGCAAACGATATTCTCGGCGAGGACGGTTTGCGATGAAGGCGAATATCCGAAAGATTCTGGTTGTTGTTGAGGACACCTGCCGCGAGATGGATCGTGTGGTCAATCCGGTGACGCGAAAAGCGGCGGCGTTCGCGGTGGTCGAGAATCCCTGTGCGGGGAAATATGTCGAAGACCTCGAGGATTTGATGCTAATTGGTGCAGAATTGGGTGATCTCCTCGGTCGTCGAGCCGTTGCTGCATTGGGAGTATCGCCGTCGGAAATTGAGAGCTTTGGCAAGGCCGCTATCGTTGGTGCCGGCGGCGAGTTGGAGCACGCTGCGGCAATCCTGCATCCGCGTCTTGGCGCGCCACTGCGTTCGGCCGTGCAGCAAGGCGCTGCGCTGGTTCCGTCGTCAAAAAAAATGGGGGCCGCCGGCACATCGATTGATGTTCCACTCGGGCACAAGGATGCTGCTTATGTTCGCAGCCACTTTGATGCGATGGAGGTACGTCTGCACGATGGTCCCAGGGCTAATGAAATTTTGGTCGCGGTTGCCGTGACGGACAGCGGTCGACCGCTTCCTCGCGTTGGCGGACTAACACACGCGGATGCGGTCGGAAAAGATGGGCTTCGCTAGGAACGCTCAAACGGGAGGGTAGGAAAGCGTGGACTCGTGGCAAGGACAAGCAAATTCGCAAGGTAAACTTGTAATCCGGGGTATTGGATTATTACTGTCGGGTGATTTGGCGCAGCCAATTTTGGATGCGGATACGATTATCGCCGTTGATGGTGTAATCACCGATATTGGTCGCTACTCAGAGCTCAATGTTGAGGACGCTGACAGAGTGGTCAACGCAAACGGAACCTGCGTTGCACCGGGACTGATTGATAGTCACGTGCATCCTGTAGTCGGCGACTGGACGCCGCGGCAAAACCAGATCGGCTGGATTGACAGCTTTCTCAATGGCGGGGTTACGACAATGATTTCAGCCGGTGAAGTGCATTTGCCCGGCCGACCCAAAGATATTGTCGGCCTGAAAGCGCTGGCCATTACCGCACAACGCTCTTTTTCGTTACACCGACCGGGCGGTGTCAAAGTGCATGCTGGCGCGCCGATCATCGAACAAGGCATGGAGGAACATGACTTCAAAGAACTGGCGGACGCCGGCGTAACGTTGCTCGGCGAAGTGGGACTGGGCGGCGTCAAGAGTGGTGAAGACGCTAAACAAATGGTTGCCTGGGCGCGAAAATACGGTATTCAAAGTACCATTCACACTGGCGGCCCTTCGATTCCGGGCTCCAGTCTTATCGACGCCGACGTTGTTCTTGAAGCCGATGCCGATGTCATCGGACACATCAATGGCGGGCCTACGGCGCTACCGATTGAGCAGATTCGATGTCTTTGTGAGTCCTGTTCGCGAGCCGTCGAGATTGTGCACAACGGTAACGAAATTGCCGGGCTGTATGCGATGCGCACGACGATAGAGCTCGATCAGGCTGAACGTATCAGTCTGGGAACGGACTCGCCGGCTGGTTCCGGAGTTCAACCACTCGGAATCCTGCGACTAGTCGCGATGCTTAGCTCGATGGGCAACGTAGCACCGGAGACTGTGTTCTGTTTTGCGACAGGCAACACCGCCCGGATTAGGGAGCTCAATTGCGGCTTGATCGAAATCGGTCGTGCGGCCGATTTTGTCATCATGGACCGTGCTCAACATTCTGCCGGTGACACGCTTCTCGATAGTGTGGCGTTAGGCGATCTGCCCGGTATCAGTATGGTCATCATTGATGGTGTCGTTCGTTGCCAACGCTCGCGAAACACGCCACCCGCTGAAACGCTGGCGAGTCTAGAGGTATAAAGGGCGAGTCGTGCAGCAAAGTTACGAACGTCCCGATAACCTCGATGAGGCACTAGCGCTCCTAGAGCAGAGTCCTCGGCAAGTACTTGCCGGTGGCACCGATGTCTACGCAGCTTTGGGCGATCACAATAGCTTGACCCAGGTTCTCGACGTAACGGCAATTCCGGACTTGGCTGGTATTGAAGATGCAGGAGATCACTGGCGAATCGGGGCGTCCTCGACATGGTCTGATGTGCTGGCTGCAAATTTACCCAAATCGTTTGATTGCCTGAAATTGGCGGCCCGCGAAGTGGGAGGAGTCCAAATTCAGAACGCCGGCACAATTGCCGGTAATTTATGCAATGCATCGCCCGCGGCAGATGGTGTGCCGCCCTTAATGGCATTGAATGCCAGCGTGGAGCTGTCGTCGGCTAACGGTCGGCGGGTCGTGACTTTGCGGGACTTTATTACCGGACCGCGGCAGACCTTACTGGCTGGGACGGAATTGATGTCTGCAGTGCTGGTGCCTAAGTCCGGCGAGCGTAGCGTCAGTTCATTCCTGAAACTCGGATCGCGAAAATATCTGGTTATCTCGATTGCCATGGTTGCCGTGGTGCTTGAGCCGGGCAGCGACGATTCGATTGAGAACATCAGCATAAGCGTGGGATCGTGTTCGGCGGTCGCGTGTCGCTTACGTGACCTGGAAGCCGAGCTACAGGGATGCCGGTTGCGACAAATGAGTCGCTTGCCGCACGCGTCAAAATTCTTTGCGCCGCTATCGCCAATCGACGATATTCGGTCCAGTGGTCAGTATCGATTGGAGGCCACGGCGGAATTGGTGCGACGAGCGATTCTTTTGTGCGTAGATGCACTGAAGTGAGCACCTCAAGGATCAATTTTGAACTCAACGGCGAACCGGTCAGCGTTGGCGCAGTCGCAGGCAAGCGATTTTCGCAGGTGTTACGAGAAGAGCTTGGACTCACCGGTACCAAAGTTGGTTGCAATGCGGGTGACTGTGGCGCCTGCACAATTCTGCTCAACAATAAGCCCGTTTGCGCCTGCATGATGGCTGCGCAACAGGCTGACGGTTGCAATATTGAAACCGTCGAAGGCCTGGAAAGTGGCCGCAGCGTTTTAAAAGGGAGACTTCAACAATCTTTCTTGCGACACGGTGCTGCTCAATGTGGGATATGCACGCCCGGCATGGTAGTTGCAGCCGAGGCGTTACTACGACTTACACCGCATCCGAGTGAGCAGCAAGCGGAAAATGCTATTGGCGGAGTGTTGTGTCGCTGCACCGGGTATCGAAATATTATTCGCGCCATCGTCAACGCGAACGAGCAGGAAGAAACGTCAGCGCCGCATCCTGGTCCGAAAACCAGCTCGGTTGGTGCGCCGATCATCCGTTTGGATGGAGCACCGAAAGTCGCTGGTTCGGACCTGTTTGCAGCCGACGACTGGCCGGACGATGCCTTGCTTGCAAGAGCGATTCGCAGTCCTTATCCGCACGCCGCCTTTTCGTTTGGAGATCTCGACGAGTACGTAAACAACACGGATGAGGTGCTCGCCGTGTTTACAGCCAAGGACGTTCCGGGACGGAATTGCTTCGGCGTCATTCCGGAATTTGTCGACCAGCCGGTCTTCGCCGAATCCGAAACACGGTTTGAGGGTGAAGCCGTAGCACTTGTTGTCGGTACTGCTGACGCCATCGTTGCTCTGGATATCTCGAAGCTGCCGATAACGTGGCAAAAGCTGACAGACGTCACGACCGTGACTGAGGCTGCCGATGAACGTGCGCCGCAGCTACATACCGGGCGTGCGAATAATCGTTTGACCGGTGGATATGTGGAAAGCGGCGACGTTGAATCCGGTTTCGAGGCTGCCGACGTCGTGGTGGAAGGCGCTTTCACAACCGGGTTTATCGAGCACGCCTACATCGAACCCGAAGCGGGTTTCGCACGACGCGTCGGCGATCGAATTGAAGTATGGGCCTGCACACAGGCGCCGTATATGGATAGGGACAGCCTGGCCGAGATTATGGGCATCGCGAAAAACCAGGTCCGAATTATTCCGTCATCAGTAGGTGGGGGCTTCGGCTCCAAATTGGATCTGTCGTTGCAACCGTTTGTGGCGATCGCCGCGTGGCATTTGAAACGACCGGTAAAGATGGTGTATTCACGCACCGAATCGATGTTGTCGACGACGAAGCGCCATCCATCCAGTATTCAGTCCAGGATCGGCGCCAGCAAAGACGGCAAGATTACAGCGATGACGTTCGTCGGTGTGTTCAATACCGGCGCCTATGCGTCCTGGGGGCCAACCGTTGCCACCCGTGTGCCGATTCATGCGTGCGGGCCATATCGTATTGAAAACTACCGCGCCGAATCTGCTGCAATACATACACATTGCCCTCCGTCGGGTGCCTTTCGAGGATTCGGCGTACCGCAATCTGCTGTTGCACAGGAAACACTGTTTGACCTTCTCGCTGAGCAATTGGCGATTGATCCGCTTGAATTTCGGATTCGCAATGCGCTTGCGAACGGATTGCCAACGGTAACGGGACAAAGCTTTGATAGCGGCGTCGGCATTGTCGCGTGCTTTGAAGCTTTGCGGCCACACTGGCAGCAGGCCATTCGTAACGCTGCAATGCGTAACGAATCAGCGCACGGCACTGCGATGCGTTTCGGTGTTGGCATTGCGGGCTTGTGGTACGGATGTGGCAATACATCATTGCCCAATCCGTCGACTATACGGGTGGGATTGCGAGACGACGGGCGTATCGTTTTGTTTCAGGGGGCGGTCGATATCGGCCAGGGATCAAACACGGTTATTAGCCAGATTTGCGCGGATGCCATAGGAATTTCGATTGATTGTATTGATCTGGTTCATGGCGATACTGACCTAACAGCGGATGCCGGAAAAACGTCGGCATCAAGGCAAACGTTTATTTCCGGCAAGGCAGCATTTCTGGCTGGGAGCGTGTTGCGAAATAAGTTGCTCACAATATGCGATGCGCCACTATCGGCGCGTATACAACTGAACGGAAATACACTGCTTGCCTGTGAGGAAAATAGTACGTGGACGGTACAGCTTGATCGATTGCCGACTGATCAAGACGGCTTCGTTGCGACGGCTGAAGAGACATACGATCCGCCGACACAGCCGCTCGACAAGGATGGTCAGGGAGAACCTTATGCTTCATTTGGTTACGGCGCACAGATAGTTGAATTGTCCGTAGATACTGCCCTCGGAATAACCAAGCTCACTAAAGTCACCGCCGCCCACGATGCTGGAAAAGTCATAAATCCTGTACTTGCAGAAGGTCAGGTTCACGGTGGTGTTGCGCAGGGGATCGGGATGGCATTAATGGAAGAATTTGTACCTGGAAAGACCAACAATCTCCACGATTACCTGATTCCGACCGCCGGTGATGTGCCGGAGATCGAAACGCTGTTTATCGAAGATGCGGACCCACATGGTCCTTACGGTGCTAAAGGTTTGGGTGAGCACGTGCTTGTCGGAACAGCGCCGGCGATTCTGAACGCCATCCGGCATGCAACCGGCGCGGTGATCCGTGATCTGCCAGCGAGCCCGGAGCGAGTATTGGCTGCCATAAGATTCGACTGAAATTAGCAGGACAGGAACATGAAGATGAGACATAGTTGATGCGCTGACGCGCCTCGCAAACCCAGACACATAGAAAACGGAGATTACCAACCATGGCAAAGCAACCCCGCGTCCTGATCGCAGGCGAATCCTGGACCGTTCATTCAATCCACCAAAAAGGCTTCGATAGCTTCACTACCACGGAATACGCTGAGGGAGTGAAATGGCTGCGCGAGGCCCTTGAGGCAGGGGGGTGGGAAGTTACCTATCAGCCCGCCCATGTCGCCGCCCGCGACTTTCCGTTCGAGACGACAGATCTGGCCGAATATGACTGCGTGATCCTGAGCGATGTCGGTGCCAATACGCTGCTCTTGCACCCCGATACATTTGGGCGCTCCAAAGCTTTGCCAAACCGGCTGGAAACGATCCGTCAGTATGTCGAAAACGGCGGCGGTTTAATCATGATCGGCGGCTATATGACATTCCAGGGGATCGACGCCAAGGCACAGTATCGCGGCACGGCGGTCGAGACGGCTTTGCCGGTCACCCTCGAATTAGGTGATGACCGTGTGGAATGTCCCCAGGGCGTTACGCCGCAAGTGAGCGACGCCAATCATCCCCTCGTTGCCGGAATCGAAGCTGTCTGGCCGGACCTGCTCGGATACAATCGACTGACAGCAAAGGCAGACGGCGAGGTTGTCGTGAGCGTAGGGGACGATCCGCTGATCGTGATCGGCACTCATGGCAAGGGGCGCAGCGTTGCATTTGCGTCCGACTGCGGCCCGCACTGGGCACCACCCTCGTTCGTGGATTGGAAAGATTACGCCACAATCTGGCAGCGCATGACTGCATGGGCCGCGGGGCAATAACAGAGTCGCGCTGAACGTCACGCGCTGGGGCAATCTCGACATGCCCGAACTTTGCCCTGGGACGACGCTTTATCTAGGCGCAAATGTGGATGGCGCTCATCTGTATTTGGGCGACGGACACTACGCTCAAGGTGACGGCACACAGGCAGGGGGTTGGTCCTGCCACCTTAAACGCTCGCACGATCTAACCTGATTACTTATCGCCGTTCAGTGCCACTCAGTTCTGCGCCGGGCAATACTGTTTGATAAAGTCATTGTGATCAGGCAGCTTGGCAAGATTCTGATTGACAGAAGTACTCAGCTTTTTAAGTTCTTGCTCTAATGCCACCGGTGGCAATATACGACCTGCACCGTGACGATGTTCCGGGAACAAACCCTGCCCAAGCATCACCTGAACCCAGGAGTGCGCGCGAAACAAATTCACATCATCCTGCCACACATAGCCGTTTTCCTTAAAGATCTCCATGCGGTGAGCGAGGCTGTCCGGGATATCCATGGTGCGATAATAATTCCAGAATTCACTGTCATCCCGTTGTGTCTGCTTGTAGTGCAGGATGATAAAATCGCGCACCGCCTCCCATTCAAGCTGGGTGTCACGATTAAAGCTCTCGGCCAGCGGCACCATTGAGCCTGAAAACGGGAACAGCTTCATCAGGCGTACCAGCGCAGTTGTAATCAAATGTATGCTGGTCGATTCCAGTGGCTCGAGAAAGCCGCTCGATAAACCTATCGCAACACAGTTTTTGTGCCACGCATTTATTCGGCGACCGGTTTTAAATCTCAGCGGGCGGGGCTCAGTGATGGTATCTCCAGTGATATTGCCGAGCAAAGTCTCACGGGCATCGTCATCGGAACAAAACTGGCTGCTGTAAACAATGCCATTGCCGGTACGGGTTTGCAGGGGGACACGCCACTGCCACCCGGAGGAATGTGCAATGGCGCGTGTGTAGGGGGCAGGTGGCTCGGTACTTGTCGTCTGTACTGCAAAAGCGCGGTCGGCGGCCAGCCAATGGCTCCAGTCCTCGTATTCAACACCCAATGCATCGCCGAGCAGCAGGCCTCTGAAGCCGGTGCAATCAATAAAGAAATCACCGGCGACCTGTCTGTCTTGCTCTAACTGCAGCGATTGGATATCACCCGTCACCGGATCAACGCTAACTTCGCTAATCTTGCCTTCGACTCGCCGGACGCCGAGTGATTCGCTTTTTTTCCGCAGAAATCCGGCGTAGGCCGTTGCGTCCAGGTGAAAGGCGTACGCCAGTGGCGTCTCACCTACTTTTACCGCGAATTTGCCGGCCTTGGCCGCCTTCAATTCGAGGCAATAGTCCTCCAGGCTACCGCCGAAGCCATTGGCATGCGCTTCCAGCCAGTACTGGTGGAATTCCACCATCCAGTTACTTTGCCCGACATCACCGAACGAGTGAATGTAGCTTTCGCCCGGCGCGCCCCAGTTGTCAAAGACAATGCCGAGCTTAAAGGTTGCCTGGGTTGCGCGCATAAACTCACGCTCGTCGACTCCGAAAAACTGGTGAAATCTGCGCATGGTGGGAATGGTCGCCTCGCCCACACCCACGGTTCCGATCTGGTCGGATTCGATCAGGGTGATTTCGAGCAGGTTACCCAGCCGCTTGACCAGACTGTAAGCTGTCAACCAACCAGCCGTTCCGCCACCGGCGACGACTACGCGAATTTTCTCACCCATGAATGCTTCCCCGGTATTGTAATGTTATCTAAGAGACAGTATTTTACTGCGACATATCCAAGCTGGTTTCTGGCCTTCTTCAGCTTTCCGTCGCTCGAAAAAACTACGAGTATGTCAAATTCGATACTGGCGAATTCCCTGATCCGATCCAATTCATTTTCAAATGCGTAGCAAGAAGGAACGAGTGCTCGCATCCAAAGGAATGATCTTACTTGTCGCTACCCTCGATTCCAAGGGAGATGAGGTAGCATTTCTCAAGCAACAGCTTGCTGCGCGTGGCCGTTCAGTTTGTGTCATGGATGTTGGGACGGCCGGTTCCCCAAAGTTTCCCGGGGATGTAACACGCGAATCCGTCGCAAGCAGGACTAAAATTCCCGTCGATGTAGATGGACCAGCAGAAGCACTCAACGCGATGGCATCGGGTGCAACTGCCATTGTTAAAGACTTGTTCAATGCAGGAGAAATCTCTGCGATCGCCGGGGTTGGTGGTGGTAAGGGCGCTGGTGTCTTTCATCAAATCACATGCGACTTGCCCTATGGATTCCCAAAGGTGCTTGTTACGAGCGCTCGGCCAGCGCTGCTGGCGGAGATCGCCACCACGTCTGACACCATACTGCTGCCAACAATTGTGGACCTAATGGGGATAAACAGGTTCACACGCGCCGTGTTGATCAATGCAGCAAACATGCTATACGGATTGGAATGGGCAGGGCCAGAGGAGGTAAGTCGACCCGGAAAAACGGTTGCTGTCACGGCCTTTGGTGTCACCACACCAGCAGTTCAATCAGTCATGTCTCGTCTCGAAGCTTCCGATGTGACTGTCGTCGTCTTTCCGGCGAACGGTGCAGGTGGGCGCAGCATGGAATCTCTTATAGCCAAGGGCGAGTTTGACGGCGTGATCGACCTGACAACAACAGAAATGGCCGACCTGCTTTTGGATGGAACAGCCAGCGCAGGGGAGGATCGCTTGACGGCAGCAGGTGCTGTTGGCATTCCCCAGGCCATAGCACCGGGAGCAGTTGATATGGTTAATTTTGGTCCGCCGGAATCGATACCAAAGCATCTTTCGGACCGCACCACATACCGACACACCCCGATGACAACGCTCGTGCGTACCAACCCCGACGAAACCGCAAAGATTGCGCAGCAAACGGCGGCCAGGCTAAACCGATCTATGGGGCCGGTAGCAATATTCTGGCCAGCGCGGGGCGTTTCGGATTACGATCGCCCAGGCAAATCCTTCCACGACCCGGTGGCCAACGTGTCGTGGCGCGATGCAATGAAGCAGACGCTCAGGGCAGATATCCCTGTCTTAGAGACCGATTTCCATATCAATGATCCCGACTTCGGAGCGCTCTGCGCCGACTGGATGATTGCAAAACTAAATGAGCCTATATGAAGAATTTTTCCCGACAGAATATATTGAATCACCTGGCGGCAGAAACCGAAGCTGGTCGTCCTATTCTCGGGGCGGGCACCAGCTGTGGTTTGGTTGCGAAATGTGCGGCACTCGGCGGCGCAGATCTGCTGATTGTATACAGCACCGGCCGGTCACGGTTGATGGGGCTGCCGACGAGTCGTATCGGAGATTCCAACGCCAGCACGATCGACATGGCGGCCGAGATTCGGAATGTGGTGTCCGACACACCGCTGGTCGGTGGTATCGAAGCCTGGGATCCGACACGCATGGATCTGGATCAGCTGCTGGATGATTTTCAGGCGGCCGGATTTTCGGGGATCATCAATTATCCTACTATTTCGACTATGGGTGAGGTCTGGCGCAATCGCAGGGACAGGGTGGGTCTTGGCTGGAGCCGTGAAGTTGAGCTGATCGAACGGGCCGCCGCACGTGACATTTTTTCGATGGCGTATGTGGCAACAGTTCAGGACGCAATTGATGTGGCAGAAAAAGGTGTTGATTGTTTGGTGCCTCATGTCGGTGCCACGAGCGGCGGGCTTGTAGGACACGAGACCGAGACTAAAGTCGACGAGGAAATACGCAAGATTTCTGCAATGACAGACGCCGTTACGGCAGCCGGTCATGCACCGATCTTCCTCTGTCATGGTGGCAAGATAGCGTCGCCAGAGGACACGCGCCGAGTTTATGAGGACACCCAATGCGTGGGTTTCGTCGGCGCATCGTCCATCGAGCGCATTCCGATAGAGCGCGCCGTGAAGACCATAGCCGAAAACTTCAAATCTGTTCCGTTCTCGAATAGGCAAACCCGGTGAGCAATGAAAAAACTACGGATTTTCTGATCATCGGTAGCGGCGCCGCTGGTGTCTCTGCAGCACTCTATGCGGCGTCAGCTGGACATTCGGTGATGCTGTGCGAAAGCGCTTCCAAGATAGGTGGCACGACTGCACTATCGAATGCAATGATTTGGGTGCCGTGCTCTGATCATGCCATTGCGGCCGGAATTGATGATTCGCTCGATCAGGCGCGGACGTATTTGCGTGGCGAATTAGGGAATTATTATGATGAGAAAAAAATCGATGCTTACCTCGAACATGGCCCACAAGCCGTGCAGGAGATCGAGAAGCGTTCGAAGGTAAAGTTCGTGTTGGCCGGCGCTCCCGACTATCATTCAAATCGTGCTGGCGGTGTTGATAAAGGGCGGGCATTGAGCCCAGTACCGTTCGATGGGCGTCGCTTAGGGATGGACTTTGATCTTATTGGAGACCCGATCCGTGTGGTGCTGGGTGGCATGATGATCACATCAAGTGAGATCAAGCATTTCCTGAATCCGCTAAAATCTGCCACAGCCCTGTTGCATGTGCTGCGCCGCGTCAGCCGCTATTCGATGGATCGTTTGAGGTTCTCGCGAGGCACTGAATTGAGCGGCGGAAATGCGTTTCTGGCCGCAGCCTTGACGAGTTTGCGCGAGTTGAATGTAGAGCTGGCGACCGATTGCCCGATGAAAGAGCTGATCGTTGAGAATGATCGAGCAAGCGGTGCCGTCATCTCCTATAAAGGCTCCGACATTCGCGTCCAAGCCCGATGTGGCGTGATCCTGGCCACCGGAGGATTCGCCGCCAATCCCGAATTGCGGGCCGAGATGGGAGCCAAACACCAGCATGATGTCACATTGTGTGCAGCCGAAAACCAAGGTGACGGCATCAAAGCTGCGCGCAAGGCCGGCGGGATGCTTGATCAAAAAGTGGCCAGCCCCGGTTTCTGGACGCCGGTGTCGCGCTTAAAAAACAAGGATGGATCGACCGCCATCGTACCCTATGGATGGCTTGACCGAGGTCGTCCGGGCGTCATCGCAGTAGACCCGCAAGGCAAAAGGTTTGTGAACGAGTCAAATTCGTATCATGACGTTTGCATCGGCCTTTTTGACAATGGTTATCCCGATGATGAGCGTTTCTTCTTTATTTGCGAAGAAGCTTTCGTGAAGAAGCGCGGCATGGGAGATATTCTACCTTGGCCATGGACTCCCAGCCTCGGCAGTTACATCCGACGTGGCTATATCCAACGCGGTGAGACCCTTGCAGCGCTGGCAAAGGAAATCGACATTAATCCAGAAGCTCTTATGGCCACGGTGAGCCAACACAATCAAAATGTTCATTCGGGGCAGGACCCGGACTTTAGTCGCGGGGAGTCCGCCTTCAACCGAGCGTTAGGGGATACAAGCCTGGGTCTGAAGAATCCTAATCTGGGCGAGATTAAGAATGGTCCCTTTATCGCACTGCGAATCGTCCCAGGGACTTTGGGTACGGCGGCGGGACTGAAGACGGACGAAAGAGCGCGTGTGTTGAAAGAAGACGATAGTGCGATCCCAGGTCTTTATGCGTGCGGAAACGACGCAACCTCGATAATGGCAGGTATTTATCCCGGCGCTGGAATCACCATCGGGCCCGCAATCGTTTCCGCCTATTTGGCCGTCGAGGATGCCAAAGAACTGAACTTAGCAAGGAGAAAACCATGAAACGGCATACCGTTGCCTTAGCTTTAGCCGCTGGTGTACTTGCAACAACCAATGTGCTCGCGGAAGATTTCGACTGGCGCAAATACGAAGGCACTGAAATTACCTGGGCCTATGACATTCACCCCTATGCAGATGCCGTCGTCGCGTATATGGATGAATTCGAAGAGCTGACTGGCATTAAGGTCAAACCCGAGCTTTATCCCGACGACACTTATTGGGGGAAGCTAAATATTCAATTGAGCTCTGGCTCACCGGATTGGGATGTCGTCGGCATCGGTGTTCAACCAGCGTGGGACGTGACCCCCGCCGGACAATTAACACCACTGAAAGCCTTTATCGAAGACCCGTCGATGACCAACCCCGAATACGATTATGAAGATTTCTTCCCAGCACTGCGGCGGGCATGGACCTGGAATGTTGAAGAGGAAAAAATTATCGATACACCGGACGGCGAGATTTGGGCCATTCCACACGCCTTCGAAAACGTGCAGCTGATGTATCGGACCGATATTCTGCACCGTCTGGGTGTTGAACCGCCCGGCACGCTTCCTGAATTGACCGCCGCCTGTATGCAGATCACTAAGGCTGATCCCAGCATCACGCCAATGGCAGTGCGGGGTGTTCGATTCTGGTCATCGATCCACACAGCACCAATTTCAATCGCTCGTTCTTATGGCGTCAGCGACTTTGTCGGCTCCGGTGAAGATTTCGATACGGGGTTGGACAGCGCAGACTCGATCCGCTTCCACAAAGACTATGTCGAAATGATTCAAGCCTGTGCGCCTGATAGCTGGGCAAACGACAACTGGTATCAGGTGGTTGATGGCCTTTCTTCTGGTAAAACTGCAATGGCGATGGACGCCAACATGTTCGGATTTTGGAACAATATCAAAGGCGCGTCAGAGGCATCCGGTAAGATTGCTTTCGCGCCACCGGTGACTGCCCCGGACAGCGCCGAGTTCGCTTCTAATATCTTTATCTGGTCGCTGGCGATTAATAGTGCATCAGAGAAAAAAGGCGCAGCCTGGTATTTCATGCAGTGGGCCACATCCAAAGAGATGAATGTGCGCGGTGCGACCGATGGAAAACTGGTGAACCCGCCGCGGGCTTCCACTTGGGAAGATCAGGCGTGGGTCGACTATGCGAAACAGCCTGAATTCAACAACTTCTACGATACCTTCAACACAGTTCAACCCAAGATCGCTCTTTTATTCACACCGCGCTACGGTTTTGGCATCGCGATGAATGCCTGGGCCGTGGCTATGCAGGACATGGTGGGGGGTGCAGACGTGCAAGAGCGGCTGTCTGAATTGGCTGACGATATCCGGGAAGAGTTGGAATAAACTCCCCGACTGGACGTATTCAAACTTACCGGTGGCATTCAGCTGCCGGTATTTCTGATCGCGGTATAGAGCCATCGATATGATGAGAGAAGGAGTCAATAGGGGTAGATCAGGCCGCACTTTTCTGCTCATTTCCCTGTTGCCGGCCATTCTTATCCTCGGCGGCTTCATCCTGCTGTTCTTCTGGGGCTTCTATCAATCGCTGACAGATATGAGGTTTGGTCGGGCACGCGTGGATTTCGAGGGTCTCGGCAACTATGCACGTCTGTTTGACCGTGGGCGTTTTTGGGACTCGATTTCAACGACAACAATTTATGCCTTCACGGCGGTTGCATGCGAAGCCGTTCTCGGTCTCGCCATTGCAAAACTCTTCAACACAAGAACACTGCTTGCAAAATGGTGTCGCCCCGTCATTTTGCTTCCTTTGGTTCTACCACCGCTTTCGGTGGCGTTGATGTGGACCACCATGATGAATCCCGAAACCGGCGTTCTGAATTATTTTCTAAGCTTCATCGGCATCAACAACTTTGGCTGGATCTCCAAGGCAGATACAGCAATGTTTGCAGTCGTCTTTATTGATGTGTGGACATTCACACCATTCTTTGCGCTCATCATATTTGCTGGACTGCGAGGGATATCGCCCGAGATTATAGAGGCGGGACGAATGAACGGAGCCAAGGCGTGGGGCTTGTTCTTTAGGATCGAACTGCCAATGGTGCTGCCTTACATTATTCTGGCAGCGCTTTTCAGGTTGATCGACTCGCTCAACCAGTTCGACATCATTTTCGGAACCACACAAGGTGGTCCTGGCAATGCAACGAATGTGCTTTCGATTTCAGCGTATTTCACGGCTTTTCAGAACCTTCAATTCGGGCGTGGAGCGGCTATCATGATCGTGAATTGGTTTGTTGTATTAGTCAGTGCCTTGGTAATGGTTAAGCTTTGGCGGTACACGCGTAAAAGGGTGAGTTGATGTTGAAAGGCAAGCTGACATCCCTCGTCCTGAATTTTCTGATCCTCGCGGTTGTTTTCGTGATGGCATTTCCGATTGTCTGGATCGTTATGAATTCTTTTAAGGAAGCGGCCGACATTAATGCCTACCCTCCGGTTTTCCGATTCGATCCCACGCTTGAGAACTACAAGGTACTTTTTGATATCGCGGATGCTGAAGCCAGCAGCTATGGAACATTAAAAGTCGAGTTTTTCAAACCGGTTATCAACAGCGTGATCATTTCGGCTGGCGCAGTTCTGTTGTCCTTGATCGCAGGTGTCCCGGCAGGATATGCACTGGCCAGATACAACTTTCGGGCTAAGGAAGACCTGGCGTTTTTTATCCTCGGCTTTCGCTTTGCGCCTGTGCTTCTGGTAATCATCCCGATGTTCCAATTCTTCCAGGCCATTGGTTTGTACGACAGTTATTTCGGAATGATCTGGGTTTATCAACTTATAACCCTACCGATGATTATCTGGCTCTGCCGCTCTTATGTGGAAGACATACCTGTTGAGATTGAGGAAGCTGCGGCTATCTGCGGCGCGAAACGTCCGCAGATAATGTTGCAGGTTGTATTGCCGCTGCTAAGACCCGGTCTCGTTGGTGCCGCGCTTCTGGTGTTTCTACTGGCGTGGCATAACTTTGCACTCGGTTTGATCTTGACGGCCGAAAAAACACCCGTCACCGTCGCTCTTCTCAAGCTTCTGAATCCGGGTATCAGTTTCTATCCTGTCGTATCTGCCGGTTTAGTGGTTTCGATGATCGTACCCATCGCGTTAATAATACTCGGGCAGCGTCATCTTGAGCGCGGACTTACCTTTGGAGCCCTGAAATGATGCGACCATTGATTTTCATTGGCACCACGAATCTTGATATTAATTTTTATTCCGCGAGCCTTCCGACCGTTGGCCAAAGTTTAATTGGCACCACCGAGGAATTTGCCGGCGGGAAGGGTGCCAACCAGGCGGTGGCTGCTGCACGTCTTGGAGGCGCACCGTATTTTGCAACGATGTTGGGAGATGATGACGCGGCAGATAGCCTGATGCGTGACCTGGCAGGATTTGGCGTACAAACCAGTAAGATCTGTCGAAAGCCGGGAACGGCGACAGGCAAGGCGCTGATTTTTATCGCTCCCGACGGCACAAACATGATGGGCATAGATGTGGGCGCGAACGAGGATTTTAATCCAGATGATGTGCTTGCGGCGCTGGAAGACGTGCCAGAAGATGCCGTTATGGTAGTCGAAATGGGACTGCCCGTCGCCACCTGCCGGGCCGCTTTCGAGAACAAGAGAGACCGTTTCCTGATTTTCAACCCTGCGCCGGTGCGCGCTCAACTAACTGCGGCAGACTGCAAGAATATCGACATCATTACTCCCAATGAAACCGAAGCCGAAGAGCTGACCGGGCTCCCCGTCTCATCGGTCGATCAGGCTTTCGATGCTGCCAGGCACCTGCATGATAGCGGCATAGCCGCTGTCGCCATCACACTCGGAGCAAATGGTGTTGTTTATGTAGATGCCACGCGCCGCGTACACCAGAAGGCGTTTGCGGTAGACGCTGTAGACACAACCGCGGCCGGTGATGCTTTTAACGGCGCGCTTGCAGTATCGGTTGCACGCGGAATGGAGATAGAGGATTCGCTATGCTTCGCAGTTGCCACCGCAGGTCTTTGCGTGACGCGCAAAGGCGCGCAGACATCCATGCCCACTGAACAAGAGGTCATGCATTTTCTGGCCGAAAAAGGAGCTCTGAAAAATGCATATTTTTGATCTGACTGGAAAGACGGTATTTATCACTGGTGCGTCTGGAGGTATCGGATTGGCTCTCGTCAAGGGCTTCGTGGAGGCATCTGCGAACGTCGTTGCGGCAGACTTGAATCCGGAACCCGTTGCAGCGGCTATGGCTGGCAATGACCGTGTTTTGCCGATCGCTTTGGACGTGTCCGATGGCAGCGGGATAGGCGCGGCGCTAGCTCAAACTCGCGCTCACTTTGGCCCGGTAGACATTCTGCTCAACAACGCCGGGGTAAAATCGGGCGAGCGATTGATTGACGGTGATCGCAAAAAGATTCAACACACGCTTTCAGTAAACGCCGAAGCCCTGTTGAATCTAACCCGCCTTGTCTATGAGGATTCATTGAAAAACAGTGGCGGGCGCATCATCAATATCGGTTCGTCGATTTCATCGCGCGGAGCCATTCTAAACTATCAGGCTGGCGGCGCGGATTATTGCTACTCAAAGGCAATCGTGCATGATCTGACGCAACTCCTTGCTTATGAGACGGCGCCGCAGGGCATCACCGTTAACGCGATTGCGCCGGGCATCATTCACACACCTATGCATGGTCGGCCTGCTGAAGAAACCGAGGCTCGTCATGGGGGGCGTATTCCGCTCGGACGTATCGGCCAGCCGCAGGACATTGTCGGTGCTGCGGTGTTTTTAGCATCAGAGGCTGCTGCGTATATCACTGGCCAGGTCCTGCATGTGAATGGTGGCATGGTGATGAGCGATTGAGTGAATGCTGACACACTGGCCTAAAATATCCGGCATTATCAGCGACCTTGATGGTGTCACCTATCGCGGCGATGAGCCGATCGAATCCGCCGTTGGAGTGTTTCAACGCTGGAATGATATCGGACTCCCGTACGCATTTGTCACGAACAATTCGACGAAATCGGCGGAAGAATTCAGCGTTAAGCTGAACGCGATGGGTATACCTGCCGACCCTGCGCGTATCGTCACTACCAGCGCAGTCGCCGCTGCCCGGCTTAGTGATTTGCTTGAGCCCGGATCCCGCGTCATGGTCATTGGTGCGCAAGCACTGGTGCGCGCGGTAGCGGACCGCGATTTCGAGATCGCTGATGAAGATGTTGATGCGGTTATAGCAGGCCTGGACCGCGGCTTTACGTACGAAAAATTGGTGAGAGCCCAAACAGCTCTGCTGGGGGGCGCGCATTTCATCGGCACCAATCCGGACACTATGCTGCCCACGGGCGGCGGCTTCGAGCCAGGTGCCGGCGCAATCCTGAAGGCCATTGAAGCAGCTTCCGGCGTCACGCCCACCATCATCGGCAAGCCTCAACCTGATCTTGTCACTATGGCATTATCAATTCTTGGGACAGACCGACAATCAACGTTCATGCTCGGGGATCAGATCATGACTGACATCGCGGCTGGTCATGCAGCTGGACTTCCAACCATATGGGTTCGCACGGGTGTTATTGAAAATGATCCGCTCTCAATCTCACCGGATTTTGATATTGAAAGCCTTGAATGTATTCCTGCTGATGCCTTCAGCACGGCGAAGGAGCTCTAATTGGCAACGGTGACTGTCGCCCAGGTGACTAAAAACTATGGTGCCTTCACGGCACTACATAGTATTGATTTGGACATAGATGATGGCGAGTTCGTGGTATTTGTCGGTCCTTCAGGGTCGGGAAAATCAACCCTGCTTCGATGCATAGCGGGCTTAGAACAGATCGCCAGCGGTATGGTTCGAATTGCAGGGCAAGATGTAACCACGGTGGATCCAGCCGACCGTGGTCTGTCGATGGTATTTCAGAACTACGCCTTGTTTCCACACATGTCCTGTCGTGCAAATCTTGCTTTTCCGCTGAAGACTGAAGGCGTCGAGAAATCAGAAGTTTCCCGCAGGGTCGAAGAGGCTGGACGGTTGCTGAGCATTGAGTCAATGCTCGACCGTAAGCCCGCGGAATTATCGGGTGGTCAACGCCAACGCGTAGCGATAGGGCGTGCCATAGTCAAGGAGCCAAAGGTTTTTCTCTTCGATGAGCCTTTGTCGAACCTGGACGCCGCATTACGCATCAAGATGCGCGTAGAAATCACCAAACTGCACCGGCAACTACAAAATACAATTATCTATGTCACGCACGATCAAGTCGAGGCCATGACAATGGCTGACCGCATTGTGGTGTTGCGCGATGGCCAGATAGAGCAGGTGGGAACCCCCCATGAATTGTATTTTCATCCTGCAAACCTATTTGTTGCAACTTTCATCGGAGCACCGCAAATGAATTTGCTGCCTTGTCAGTCGGTTGCGAGTGAGGTCGGAAAAACGACATCTATACGTGTCGGCCAGGACACGATGGCCACGTTACCGATCCCAAATGTTGAGCTTACGGACGGGGCTCTTACACTTGGGTTCCGGCCGGAACATGTTGAGTTCGAGAAACCGCTAGGTGATTCTGTGAAGCTTAAGCTTAAAACGGATGTGATTGAAAATCTCGGTGCCGTGACAAACGTCCACGGTCAAGTCCTTATTACAGCTACAGACGAAGTAGACGTTACGGTATCCAGCCACTCGCAAGCCGTGTTTGAGGTAGATAAGTCTATTCCAGTGTGGATTGCGGTCGAGAATTGTCATCTGTTTACAGCTGATGGAACCGCCTTGCCTCGCGACGTTGAGCCCCCGACTTGGAAATAACTCGAGATTCCTCTTTACGGCGTTGATCCGATGGGCATGCATCGCCGCCGAAGCTCGTCACTCTGGGTGCCGGAAAAAAGCGCCGGGAAAAGTTGAGTGCTTGGTCAGGATTAGCAAGGGGTGCTCACGCCAGTCGAACATAATTCATCGAACATAACCCAAAGGATCTTTGCGCGTTTTTCGAGCCGATTATTCTCATGGGAAGGTCACAATGCTACAAAGTATTAAAAATAGAGATCGGGCGATAAAAGGGGTGGTGTTTTTCGGCCAATAGTGATAAAAAGCTTGAAAACAACAGTTTCAAACAGCGACCGGGGGATAGCTGAAGAGCACGTATTCCCTAGTCTTGATAACAGAAAGTGAGGCTGTCACAGCCTCACTTGATTAAACCAAGGCGTAAAGCCGAGATGATCGAGATCAAGGGGAATGAAGATGGGTGACAAAAATACAACAATGCGAAAAACCAAATTGGCTACTGCCGTATCGGCAGTTATGTGCATGGCGGCCGGTCCGGCGAGTGCGCAGTCGGCCAGTGACGATCTAGAAGAGGTTGTGGTCGTAGGTATTCGCGGCAGTATGATGCAAGCCCTAGATGTCAAGCGTAATTCTTCAGGCGTGATGGACGCCATTTCCGCGGAAGACATCGGTAAGTTCCCCGATACCAACCTGGCGGAATCGTTGCAGCGCATTACCGGCGTTTCCGTGAACCGCGTCGAAGGCGAGGGTTCCGAGGTCACAATTCGCGGCTTCAGTGGCCAGTTTAACCTGGTGACCCTGAATGGCCGCCAGATGCCTGCGGCCGATAACAATATCGGTTTCTTTGGCATCAACGCCAACGGCGGTGGCGGTAATTCGCGCTCTTTCGACTTTTCGAACATTGCGTCTGAGGGCGTATCGGCCCTGCAGGTTTACAAATCCGGCAGGGCTTCAGCCCCGTCCGGCGGTATTGGTGGCACGATCAATGTTCAAACACTCCGACCTCTTGATGTCGGTACTCAGTTCTCTATCGGCGCCAAAGGCGTCGACGACAACGGCGGCGACAGCATTACGCCGGAGCTTAGCGGTCTGGGCAGCTGGACGAATGATTCAGGTACCTTGGGCATTAGCGCCTTCGCTTCCTACCAGGAGCGCGATTACACGAATCGCACAGCGCTTGGCGGTGGCTTTTTCGTTTGGCAGACGCCATTTGATGCGACTATCCCGGCCTTCGCGAACGCCACTATCGTCAATGCACCGGGCCCCGATACCCTGGCCGGTTTTATACCAAATGCTTCTATGACGTACACCGAGGGTAACCGAGAACGCTCGAACGCTGCGATAACCGTGCAGTTCGCACCCAGTGACCGCAGCACTTTTACCGTGGATGCGTTGTGGGCGATGAATGATCAGTCCCAAAAGAGTGTGGGTGATTTACCTTTCTATGTTCGCCAATTCGATTTCGCCGCTTTCGATAACAACCCTGTTTTCAGTGTTCCTGTCCTGCTGGGCGAACCGCTCGTGTCCGGTGCTGGCAGCGACTTCACCCAGGCGGGCAAGGAGCTCCCATTCCGGAATTCGCGCTTCGAACTTCGAGACGAGTTGACTACGTTCGGCGCCAATTGGGATTTTCAGATCAGTGAATCGTGGTCGATTAACGTCGACGCGTATACCGCCGAAGCGACAGCCGGCGGCAACTTCCCTGATGGCTCTATGTCTAATGCCATCTCCATTGGCGGTCAGGCTGTTGCTATGCAATGGATGGACTTCCGAACCGACATCACGCAGTCCGTCCAGGCCATCGCCGACGGCTCCGGCCCGACCAGCAATCTGGTCGGCGGTGTGGTGACTAACTACGCCGGCGGCAACGCGAACGGTGTTTTCGAAAAATCGGATCTTGGTTCCCAGTGGATCCTTCAAGATTTCAGAGACCAGGAAAGCACCATGGACCAGCTCCAATTGAAGGCTGGTTGGGACAACGGTAGTGGGCTGCGCGCTAATTTCGGCGTGGGCTATTACGACAATGAGATTGTGCAGAATAATCTCTCTACCCGGGAAGAACTCGGCGGCTGGAACACGGGTTTCATCGGCGATATCGTAACGCTGATGGGCGAAGATGCTATCGAAGAGGTCTGCATCTCCTGCCAGTTTAACGACAATGACAACCTCATCCTGTCGGAGGCGGAACTGATCGCGGATTACACCGCTGCCGGCGGAATCCTGGCCGACGGCGCTCAATATCGAGTCGTGGGAGAGAACGCGTTCTTTGTCGACCCGATAGCGTTCGCCCAGGCCTTTGACGGCTTCACCAGCGGCGGCGGGGCAGTGTACGACGTCAACAACCGGAAGGTGAATAGCACAAACGACCGTACCATTAGCGAATCGGCCCTGTCGGCTTACGGCGAGATTATCATTGACGGCGAAGTCGGCGACCTGCCGATGCAGGTCGTGGTCGGGATGCGCTACGAGGAGACGGACGTCGAATCCTCATCGATTCAGTCGATACCGCTGTCCAAAGACTGGGCATCGGACAACGACTTCAACACGATATTCGGCTCGATTCCACAGGCGGTGACGCAGAAACACAAATATGACAACTTTCTGCCGAACGTCGACATCTCGGTTGATGTCACAGAGAACATGAAAGTGCGCGCGTCGATGAGCAAAACCATCGCGCGTCCGGAGCTAGGCGCTATGTTCGTCGATACCAATGCCGGTAATCCGGGCACGGCGACGGCACTGGGTGGTCAGTGGACTGGTAGCAGGGGTAACGCGCAACTCGATCCGCTGGAGTCCAGTAACCTCGACCTGTCGTTCGAGTTTTACTACGGTGAAGGCAGCGCCTTTACGGTCGCCTACTTTGACAAGTCGATAACGAACTTTATCGGCAACGAGCAGGTAACGACCAACCTGTTCGGTCTGACCGATGTCGCCAGTGGGCAACCGGGTACGCTCTCAGGCCAGGCCCTCGCAGAATTGGAGGCGAGGGGCTCTGTCGCGACCGAGACGAACCTTTTCACCATGACGGCTATCCTCGCTAATCCGGCCGATTTCCCAGGTGGTGCCAATGAGTTCATCGACCCCAGTGAGCCGGGCGGTGCCGCGCAGTCATCAGACATAGCCACCGCGTACGACATAGGTCCTCAGCCAGGCGATCCATTGGCCAGCTACATCGTGCAACAACCCACGAACGCGAGCAATGCCAATATCGATGGTTGGGAGATTGCCCTGGTGCACTTCTTTACAGGTCCCCTCGAAGGCTTCGGCATTAATACCAACGCGACCTTTGTCAACGGTGACGTCGCATACGACGTTTCCCTTCCTGAGGCTGAGGATCAGTTTGCTTTGACGGGCTTGTCGGACTCGTACAATCTCATCGTCTTCTACGAGAACGAAAGGTTTAGCGCACGTGTTCTCTTCAACCACCGTGATGAGTTTTTGTCTAACACCAACTGGAACAACCGCATACCGCGGTATGTTGAAGAGTACGAACAGCTTGACTTTAATCTCGGCTGGCGTGCCACTGATAAGCTGACGTTTTCCCTTGAAGGCATCAACATGCTGGAAGAGCCGATCGTCTTTCGTGGCCGCACAGAACAACAAGTACAGGCCTATATTGAAGGCGATATGCGTTTAATGCTGGGTGCACGGTACACATTCTTCTAGAGGTAGAAGTCGGCAAGA
>CAJQPL010000002.1 GCA_905480215.1 uncultured Woeseiaceae bacterium
CGAAAACAAATTTCGGATGTTGCGCACGTAACTCCGCAACCCTTAGGTCCTGCCACAGATGCAAATGGGTAAGGCCGATGATGGCGTCAACGCCAATTTTCTCGAAATGCTCAATAGTCGCTGTGGCTGACGCAATGAAATTCTTGTCTACCCGTATATAGTCACGATCGTTGCCGCCTTCATCAGCATGCAATGTTAGCGAGAACACGCCGATAGTTTTATCACCGTGTTGCAACGTGACAGCACTGGCAAGAGCACTATCCACAGCTTCATCGCCGGTTGCGAAGCGGTAATTATCACCGATCCATTCGAACTGCGAATTCCGAACAGCTTCGACCAGGAAGTTTGGCGTTCGACGATCAAACTCATGGTTGCCGGCAACAACATACATCGGTGCAATAGCATCGATGAAGTTCATTGCATCGACCATCTGCAATCCATTCCAAAGATTACTTTCGAGCGACGGAAATAAAAAATCGCCGCCATGCAGCACGCGTACGTCTCGTCCCTGCGCCTGCAAGTCTCGAACAACAGTTGTGACACGACTCAAGCCACCGGCTTTGCCATCTTCAACGGCGCCAACTCGATAAGTATCGTTCATGTGCACGAAAGTCAGTCCGGAGGACGGCGCCAACTCGACGCTTGGGCCAATGGCGCAGGCAGCCAGGAAAATAGCCAGCAATGCGGGCAACAGTCTTTTCATTCAGGGTATCCCTCAATATTAGGCAACATGCTAACCTGAAATCCCCTCATTGGCATCAGGAGCAGCCATGCAACTGGCTAAAATAGTGCGCACGATCGCCCCTGTCCTGGTTCTGGCCGGCTGTGCGCATAGTGAATACGACCCTTACCATGACTCAGGGATTTTCTGGGTGAAGGATGCCGCCGAGTATCAAGCTGTCTCAATGCAGATCTACGCCCAGGCAACGGCTGATATTGCTACTTTTGTCGCCGATTCATCCTGGAGCGCAATGCCCGATCAGGCAGTTGATCCGCTACTGCCCCCAGCTATTATTCTCGATATTGATCAAACGATGCTTAACGGTGCAGAGTTTCAATTGATCTATGAGCGGCCATACTCAAACGAAAAACGCGATGCATGGGGTCGAGAACATGCGGCAACTGCAGTTCCTGGCGCTGTTGAATTCGTCAAAGCCGCGCGAGCGGCTGGAGTGGAAACTTTTTTTGTAACCAATCGGCCCTGCGAAAAAAGAGCAGGCAATCCCGATCCCTGTCCGCAATTTCAAACGGCCGTCGATGACCTTCGTGAGATAGGCATTGAGGTAAACACCGATCAGGTGTCTCTCTCCGGACAGCAATCGGATTGGGACCGAGAAAAACTGGTGCGCCGTAAATTGATTGCAGAATCCTATCGAGTCATTATGTTGGTTGGCGACGATCTAAGTGATTTCGTTCCCTGTGCGCGTACCAAAGTGATGGCTACCTGCGAGACTCCAACGACAGCGGAAAGTCGAAATGCGGCTATGCGAAAGTATCAACATTATTGGGGACACGGCTGGTATATCCTGCCCAACCCAATGCACGGATCATGGACTTCGGTACTCTGAAAGGCGTATGCTGTGCGCTACAAGAAATGCTGTAAGGCATTGAAAAGAAACAACTCTGCGGGGAAATAAAATGTCAAAGGTAAAGTGCGGTTTAATTCAAATGGCGCTCAAGGGTGACGGCTCGATGCAGCCCGACGAAATCCGCGATCGAATGATCGATGCTCACATTCCTTATATCGAGGATGCTGGCAAACAGGGCGTGCAAGTCCTCTGTTTCCAAGAGGTATTTACGCAACCCTATTTCTGCCCCAGTCAGGATCGCAAATGGTACGCTGCCGCTGAGAAAATTCCGGACGGTTACACCACCCGACTGATGCAGGAATACGCGAAGAAATACAACATGGTTATCGTGGTGCCTATTTATGAGGAGCACATGACCGGCGTCTACTACAACACCGCAGCCGTCATTGACGCCGACGGCAAATACCTGGGCAAATATCGTAAAACCCACATTCCGCAGGTCGACCCCGGTTTCTACGAAAAGTTTTTCTTCAAGCCCGGCGATTCAGGTTGGCCAGTATTTGAAACTGCCTACTTAAAGCTGGGCGTCTATATTTGCTATGACCGTCACTTCCCAGAAGGATGGCGGGCATTAGCACTGAACGGTGCTGAGTACATTGTTAATCCGTCGGCAACGGTCGCGGGCCTAAGTAAATATCTGTGGGAACTCGAACAACCGGCTTCAGCTGCCGCAAACGGCGTATTCATCGGCGCAATTAATCGTATCGGCAAAGAAGAGCCATGGGCCGAAAAAATGGGTGAGTTCTATGGCTCGAGCTATATCGTCAATCCGCGCGGCACCATTGAAGCGCAGGCAAGCTACGGCGACGATGAACTGCTGGTGCACGAAATTGATCTCGATATGGTTCGCGAAGTGCGTGATACCTGGCAATTTTTCCGTGACCGCCGGCCGGAAACCTATGGGCCGCTCACGGGCGAGTAAGGGAAAAACGACAACATGTCAGATCTCGCAACCGTTAGCACGCTGCGCACCGTAGGTGAGCATGTTGAGATTGATGTCGGCACCGACATCAGCAATAGCCCACGCTACAACGAGGATATAGCGCCGACGAAAGCGTCACAGCGAACCTGGACACGCTGGAACATCGCATCGCTTTGGGTTGGCATGGCCATTTGTGTGCCGACGTATACCTTGGGTGGTGTATTAACCGCCTATTTCGGGCTATCGGTATCGGAAGCGCTGTGGACGATATTCATCGCCAACATAGTGGTCTTGATTCCGCTCACCTTGAACGCGTTTCCCGGCACACGCTACGGCATCCCCTGCCCGGTCGTACTACGTGCGTCTTTTGGCATCATCGGCTCAAATGTACCTTCGTTGATTCGAGCGTTTGTCGCCTGCGGCTGGTTCGGTGTGCAAACTCTGTTTGGCGGAATCGCTATTCACCTGATGCTATCTGCACTCATTCCAGCTTGGGCAGCGCTTGGCGGTACCGGAGAAGTTATCGGCTTTTTCATATTTTGGTTTTTGAACATCACGGTGGTTATTCGTGGTTCCGAATCCATCAAGCATCTGGAGACCGTGGCCGCACCGCTGTTGCTAATCGTAGCGATCGGCCTGGTCGTCTGGGCGCTACCCCAGGTCTCGATAAGCGAAGTATTGGCGGTACCTGCAAGCCGACCGGAGGGCAGCTCGTTCGCACCGTACTTTATGGCCGCACTGACGGCGATGGTCGGCTACTGGGCGACCTTGTCGCTCAACATCCCGGACTTTAGCCGCTATGCAGAATCACAGCGCAGCCAGATCATTGGGCAAATTATTGGTCTGCCGCTAACGATGTTCCTGTTTTCGGGCCTCGGCGTCATACTTACGGCAGCATCTATGAGTATGGTTGGCGAAACCGTTTCTGACCCGGTCAACCTGGTCGGCCATATCGACAGTCCGGTGTGGGTCGTGTTGTCGATGCTAATGATCATCCTCGCCACCATCTCGACCAACACTGCGGCAAATATCGTTTCGCCCACAAACAGCTTTCAAAATATCGCACCACGATTCATTAACGAAAATCGTGGCGTCCTGATAACTGGCTTCATCGGTATTCTGCTCATGAGCTGGGAGCTAATGAAGAAGCTCGGCTGGATCGAATCCGATGTCAGCGTTGAGAGTTTGTATTCGAACTGGTTGTTAGGCTATTCGAGTCTGCTTGGACCCATTGCCGGCATCATGATCGTCGACTATTTCCTCGTAAAGAATCAGTCCTACGATTTGTTGGCCCTGTATCAGGATAATGCCGGATACCCTGCATGGAACATTGCTGGCATGAGCGCGTTTTTGATACCGGTTGCGCTTACGATTCTCTCCTTCAAGATCGATGCGCTCAGTTGGTTCTATACTTATGGTTGGTTTACTGGATCGATTATGGGCGGCATCATTTACTACATTATCGCAAAAACTAATTTCGAGGCTAACGCATGAGTGTTCTCATAAAGGGCGGCACGGTCGTCAACGCTGAACAATCTTTACGAGCTGATGTCCTGTGTGACGGCGGCAAGATCACCGCAATTGGCGAAAACCTGGATGCCCCGGTCAACGCGACCGTTATTGATGCCGGCGGCCAGTATGTGATGCCAGGCGGCATCGATCCACACACGCATATGCAATTGCCATTTATGGGTACCGTTGCGAGCGAAGACTTTGAGTCCGGGACCGCTGCGGGTTTGGCAGGCGGTACGACGATGATTATCGATTTCGTCATTCCGGCGCCGCAGCAAAACATTATGGAAGCCTATCAAGAGTGGCGCGGCTGGGCGGAAAAATCGGTCTCTGACTATTCCTTTCATGTCGCGATAACCTGGTGGGATGACAGCGTCTACAAAGACATGGAAACGCTGGTGCGTGACCACGGTGTCAATAGCTTCAAACATTTCATGGCGTACAAAGGCGCCATTATGGCTGACGACGAGATACTCGTTAACAGCTTTGCACGGTCACTGGAGCTCGGTGCTATCCCGACCGTTCACGCCGAAAATGGTGAATTGGTATTCCGACTGCAGAAAGAATTGTTCGAGAAAGGTCTGACGGGCCCTGAGGCGCACCCACTGTCTCGCCCGCCTGAGTGTGAAGGCGAGGCCGCGAATCGAGCCATTCGAATTGCAGAAGTTTTGAAGGTGCCCCTTTATGTCGTGCACAACTCCTGTCGCCAATCACTCGAAGCCATCACGCGGGCGCGCAACGAAGGTCAGCGGGTTTATGGCGAGGTATTGGCCGGACATTTGCTCATCGACGATTCGGTATATCGGCATAAAGACTTCGACGTCGCCGCTGCGCACGTCATGAGTCCACCGTTTCGATCAACTGAGCATCAAGATGCACTTTGGCGTGGCCTGCAGTCCGGAAACTTACAGACGACCGCGACCGATCACTGCTGTTTCTGCGCTGATCAAAAAGCAGCCGGCAAAGATGACTTCCGACTCATTCCAAACGGCACTGGCGGCGTTGAGAATCGCCTCGAAGTACTTTGGCATCACGGCGTCAACACCGGCAAACTAACGATGAACGAGTTCGTAAAAGTTACGTCGACCAATGCAGCGCAGATATTCAACGTCTATCCACGTAAGGGCAGCATCTCGGTCGGCGCCGATGCCGACGTTGTTGTCTGGGATCCAGAGGCGAGTAAGACAATCTCCAGTGCCACCGATCATCAGAATGTTGACTACAATATTTTTGAAGGCATGACCGTAAAAGGCTGCCCTTCGCATACCGTCTCAAATGGCAAGCTTGTGTACGCGGACGGCAACCTTATTGTTGAGCGCGGAGCGGGACGCTATGTCGATCGACCACCTTTCGCCGCCTATTATGACGCGTTGAAGCTGCAAGCCGAGCAAGCTGAACCCGTCGCAGTGCAGCGCTAGGACACGACCATGGCAGAGAACGATCGAATTCAGACAAGACGACTCAGCAAGGCGGAAGTTGATAAGAACTTTACGGACCTGCACCCACCCTTGCCGCGCTCGGAAGCGTTGATAGAAGCGGACCGCTGCTACTTTTGTTATGACGCGCCCTGCACTACCGCCTGCCCAACCGGCATTGATATCCCCTCATTCATTCAGAAAATACGCAGCGATAACATTCGTGGTTCGGCGCACACGATCCTGAGCGAGAACATCATGGGTGGTATGTGCGCACGAGTCTGCCCGACGGAAATATTATGCGAAGAAGCATGCGTCCGAAATACACATGAAGAGAAGCCTGTTGAGATCGGCTTGTTACAGCGCTACGCAACTGACCCGATCTTTGAAGACAACATGCAACTCTTTGAGCGCGCAGAATCCAGCGGCAAGAAAATCGCCGTCGTCGGCGGTGGTCCAGCCGGTCTGTCCTGTGCGCATCGACTTGCTGTTCTCGGTCATGAAGTCGTTATTTTCAATCGTGATAAGAAGGCTGCCGGCCTTAACGAGTACGGCATAGCTGCATACAAGACAATTGACGATTTCGCGCAAACGGAAGTTGACTATATCCTCTCCATCGGCGGCATCGAAATGCGCAATGATGCACCGTTGGACGCTGCCTCAGGTCTGGCCGCGCTCAGCGAGGAATTTGACGCCGTTTTTCTCGGCATTGGGTTAGCACTCTCGAATCAGCTTGGAATAGAAGGCGAGGATCTCGACGGGGTCGAGAATGCCATCGAATACATCGCTCAGTTGCGTCAGGCAGACGACAAGAGCCAGCTGCCGGTCGGCCGCAATGTCGTCGTCATCGGCGGCGGCATGACGGCGATCGATGTTGCGGTACAGAGTAAGCGGCTCGGTGCAGAACAAGTTCACATGGTCTACCGCCGCGGGCCGGAGAAAATGAGTGCGAGCGCCTTTGAGCAAGCTCTGGCGAAAACCAGCGACGTAAGCCTGCACCACCACGCTAGCCCCGAACGTATAGTCGGCGATAGGCACGTTACTGGTATTGAATTTAGTGGCGGTCTCACACTGGATGCCGATGTTGTCTTCAAAGCCATCGGGCAAAATATGGACGGCAGCGGTTTCGACTCGTTGCAAACTGAATCCGGTCGTTTTGTCGTTGATGACAATCAACGCACCTCGATGACCAATGTCTGGGCCGGCGGCGATTGCGTGGTTGGTGGCGAGGATCTTACGGTGAGTGCCGTACAACACGGCAAAATTGCCGCGATCGATATCGATCGTCAGCTGAGGAAGGCATAGCAATGGCAAATCTCAAATCAGAATTCCTGGGTATCTCATCACCGAACCCATTCTGGCTGGCGTCAGCGCCGCCAACTGACAAGGCCTATAACGTCAACAGAGCGTTCGAGGCTGGTTGGGGTGGCGTCGTCTGGAAGACGCTGGGTGAAGATCCGCATGTCGTAAACGTCAGTGGCCCACGCTACAGCGCATTGCACAGTAACGAACGTCGCGTGATTGGCTTTAACAATATTGAGCTCATAACCGATCGGCCGTTACAGACCAATCTGGATGAGTTACGCCAGATAAAGAAAGACTGGCCCGATCGCGCGGTCATCGCATCGGTGATGTTCCCGATGAACGCTGAGAGCTGGGCCAAGTACATGCCAATGATCGAGGACACCGGCGTTGACGGCTTTGAATTGAACTTCGGTTGCCCGCACGGCATGTCGGAACGCGGTATGGGCGCGGCTGTCGGCCAGGTTCCGGAGTACATTCAAATGACCACTGAGTGGGCCAAAGCGGCGGCGTCAATTCCGGTCATTGTTAAGCTAACACCGAATATCGCGAACATCCTGCTGCCGGCGAAGGCGGCTATGGACGGTGGTGCCGATGCCGTCTCGCTGATCAATACTATCAACTCAATCATGCGCGTTGATTACGACTCATTGACGATGTATCCGACAACCGACGGCATGGGAACGCACGGCGGCTATTGTGGCGAGGCAGTCAAACCGATTGCCCTCAATATGGTAGCTGAGATCGCCCGTACGCAAGAGACCGCGAAACTACCGATTTCGGGGATTGGCGGCATTACAGATTGGCGCGATGCGGTCGACTTCCTCGCACTTGGATCAAGCAATGTTCAGGTGTGCACGGCGGCCATGGTCTACGGATTTAAAATCATTGACGATCTTACCGACGGGCTCAGCAATTTTCTCGATGAGAAAGAGATCACACTGCAGCAGCTAATCGGCAAAGCCGTGCCCAGCGTTACCGATTGGCAACACTTGAACCTGAACCATATTGAAAAAGCGGTAATCGATCAGGACCTTTGCATTCAATGCGGCCGTTGCCACATTGTTTGCGAGGACACTTCGCACCAGGCCATCACCAACATGGTCGATGGCGCGCGCCGCTTTGAGGTGATCGATGAAGAATGCGTCGGATGCAATTTATGTGTCAGTGTCTGCCCTATCGATAACTGCATTTCGATGGAACAATTGACGACGGGAACCGATCCTCGCACCGGGGCAGCGATCACTGAACAGAAACTGCAATGGACTGCGCACCCGAACAACCCAATGCGAAACTCAGAGTAACTCATGTCCATATCCGACGATGACCTGATCCAGGCAGCTAAAGATGCCCGCAAGAATGCCTACTGCCGCTACTCTGGATATGCCGTTGGCGCAGCCATTATCGATAACAATGGTCACCTGCATGTCGGCTGCAATGTTGAGAACGCGTCCTACCCGCTCGGCAACTGCGCCGAGGCGTCGGCAATCGCAGCTATGGTGCAGGAAGGCGGCAAACATATCGACCGAATCGCAGTGGTCGGCGGCAAGAACGAAATCTCATCCTGTACGCCCTGTGGCGGCTGTCGGCATCGAATCTTTGAGTTTGCAGATGAGGGCACCGTCGTCATCACGATGGGCGATAATCAGAACGACTGGCAGCGCTATACGATTGACGAGTTATTGCCCGCGGCTTTTCGTCTCGACTAGAAGCGCGCGAGTCGCTCAGTTAAGAGTTCGTAAAAACCATCTGCATCAACATCATAGCCCCAATATGCGTTCTTCTCTCGGCCGCTGACATACCAGAAGTCGATGGCTGTGTGTCCCATCGTCAACTCCGACTCTGTTTCGATCGCTATGTTGCAATACTTCGTTTTGAACAGATCAGGTCGTAATAAATAAGCTACGGTAATCGGATCGTGCAGAGGCGTTCCCGGCGAGTCATATTTTTCAGTGTCATATCGATGGAAAAAACTGAGCATTCCCGCCGTCGCGTCAGAGACATTATTGCCGAGATCGGCAATGCGCTGCACCCGGGCTTCAGTCGACAACACCTTGTGTGTTACATCGAGGCCGAATGCCATAATGGGTCTACCGCAGTTGAAGACAATATCGGCAGCATGTGGGTCAGCAATAATATTGAACTCGGCTGATGGCGTACGATTTCCACCCTCGCGCATTGCACCACCCATGAGTACTATTTCTTCAATATTCTCGGCAATTTCCGGACGTTTCTTGAGCGCTACAGCGATGTTGGTCAGCGGCCCCGTTGGCACCAGCGTCACCGGCGCCTTGCCAGCCTGAAGCAATGTTTCGATAATGAAATCGACCGCGTGTTGCTCCTGAAGTGGTGTGTCCGGCTCGAAAACATCCATACCATCGATGCCCGTCTTACCGTGCACATACTCAGCAGTGATAGCTTCACGGCGCAGCGGCTTATCGCAGCCCGCGAAAACTGGAATGTCACGTCGGTCGGCGACATCGCACATGATGCGGACATTAAGTTCAGTGAGCGCCAAAGGAACATTGCCTGCCACAGCTGTGATGCCAAGCAGATTCAGTTCATCCGGAGATGACATCGCCAGAAACAAGGCGACGGCATCGTCCTGCCCAGGATCGCAATCAATAATTATCGGACGCGGAGTCATAGCGTTAGAACGTCAGCATGAGTCCCGCTAATGCGGCGCTCATCAAGTTCGACAACGACCCGGCCAAAACTGCCTTCATGCCGAACTGTCCGATGAGTTCGCGTTTCTCAGGGACCAATACGCCCAAGCCGCCCAGTAGAATCGCAACAGACGACAAATTTGCAAAGCCGCACAGTGAGAAAGTGACCACCGCGTAGGTTCGCTGACTCATCCCCGCCAGGTAGTCGTCCAAGTGTAAGAAAGCAACAAATTCATTGAGTATTAGCTTCTCACCGAACAAGGCGCCAGCTGCCTCTGCTTCATGCCACGGCACGCTAATCAAATACATTATTGGCTGAAAAAGCTTGCCCAGCATGAGCTGCATGGTTACGCCTTCCTGGCCGACCAGACTAAACAACCAACCAACGAGCCCATTAAAAAGCGCGATAAGGCCGACGAATGCCAGCAGCATCGCACCAATATTCACGCTCAGCTTTAGACCGTCGGTTGTTCCCTGTGCTGCGGCAAGAATCACGTTCTTGTGCTCGCTGCGCTCCATGTTGAATTCTTGCCCGGACTGCGGCGTATTCTTGTCATCGGGCATCAGGATCTTTGCCATCAGCAAGCCACCTGGCGCTGCCATAAATGCCGCGGCAAGCAGGTATTTGATCTCCGCACCCATGAGAACATAGCCTGCCAATACAGTACCGGCAATCGATGACACGCCGGAAACCATAATTGCGAATATTTGTGGTTCGGTGAGGTTTTTCAAATACGGCCGAACAACGAGCGGCGCCTCAGTTTGGCCGATAAATACGTTTGCAGCTGCATTCATCGATTCGATGGCGCCGGTCCCAATAAGCTTGCGCAGAGCACCGCCGACGATTTTGACAATCCACTCCATTATCCGCAGGTGATACAAGACCGACATCAAAGCCGAAAAGAATATGATGATCGGCAATACGTGCACAGCAAAACTGAACCCGATCACATCGACATTGGCCAGCGGCCCAAAAATCATGTCGATGCCGGCCTTGGAATAGCCGATTACTGCGAGAACACCACCACTCAGAAAATTGATGACTCTTTGACCTGCCTCGAAATACAAGACGAACCCAGCGATAGCCGCTTGCAAAGCAAATGCCGCGCCGACGATACGAAAATTAATTGCCTTGCGATTGCTTGAAAAGAGGACCGCTATTCCGAGAATTACAGCAATTCCGACCAGGCCGATCATATTCTGCATGGTGTTCCCTCAGTATTATTTTTATTATTAGCAGCGCTCAAGCATACCGCAAAAGGCCGTTTAGCCCGTCAATATCTGCTTGATAACCGCTTCTTTTTCCACAGCTTTATCGCCCATCTTGCAAGCATTCAGCAGGTTTTCCTGTGCGCGGTCTGCATCTGCCTCATTAGCCGCGTGAATGATGGCCAAAGGTCGATGCTTGGACAGCTCAGTGCCCAGCGGGGCAAACTCAGAGAAGCCAACAGAGAAGTCGAGTTTCTCGCCAACTTCCCGGCGACCGCCGCCGAGCTCGATGATCGCGTTGCCGATATCTCGCGTCTTCAGCTCAGTCAATATTCCCGATGCGTAAACAGGCCGAATGACCGCTGCTGCAGCCAAGTGATCCTCGTATCGCTCCATGAGGTCAGAGGGACCGCCCATTACCGTAACCATGCGAGCGAATATCTCCGCAGCACGGCCGCTAGTCACGGCCTCCTCGCATCGATCCAGCGCAGCATCCCGGCTGGAGTCGATACCACTCAGGTAGACCATCTCGGCGCACAAGGCCATAACGACTTCATTGAGTCGCGGATCACGCTCTTCATTGCGCAGAAAGCGAATGGTCTCGCCAATCTCCAGAGCATTACCAGCGGTAGAACCGAGAACCTCATTCATGTCAGTAATGAGGCCATGCGTTTTCAAGTTTGCAGCGGCGGCTGTCGCGATGATGCTGTTGACCATCGCAAGCGCCTGCTCCATCGACTCCATAAATGCGCCATTGCCGACTTTGACATCCATCACCAGGTAGTCGAGACCTGCAGCCACTTTTTTCGCCAACACTGATGCTGTAATCAAAGGCACTGATTCCACGGTGGCGGTAACATCCCGAATCGAATAGAAACGACGATCCGCCGGCGCAAGATCCTCGGTCTGGCCAATGATGCAGCAGCCGACTTCCTTTACCGTTTTCCGAAACAAGTCAAAATTCGGCGTCGCATCATATCCCGGAATCGATTCTGCCTTGTCGGTGGTGCCACCCGTGTGGCCCAGGCCACGACCGGAAATCATCGGTACGAAACAGCCGCAGGCTGCTGCGATCGGGGCGAGCATGAAACTAACCTTGTCGCCGATACCACCTGTGGAGTGTTTATCAACGATCGGTCCGCCGAGATCTTCTTTTGACCAGTCGAGCACGGTTCCCGAGGATGCCATTGCTGACGTCAACGTGCCGGCTTCAGCGAAGCTCATTGAGTTGAGGAATATTGCCATCGCCAGCGCTGAGACCTGCTCTGCAGGTAAACTGCCGTCCGCCAGGCCAGCAACGAAGAACTGAATTTGTTCGTCCGACAAGGCGCCGCCATCGCGCTTTCTGCGTATCACATCCTTAAAAAGCATTAGTGCCCTTTCTCAAAGCCGCGAAACGGCAAATCCGCTCCACGTTGCAGCCAGTTCTCGGCCGGGTAACGACACGCACGATCAATAACATGCACCGCGTAGGCGTGCCGCGATATAGCAGACGAGTTTGCACCGCTTAGGTGCGGTGCTCGCCCATCGAACATCACCATCGTTCCCGCTTTCGCCTCAGCTGGCGCCGTTGCTCCTGCAGGCCATGGTGAATCGTCCAGGGTATGGTATTGCATTTCGCCATCGCTGTTGCGTGCTTGTAATTCTTTCAAGGGCCCTTTGTGTCCACCCGGAATGAAATGCATGCAGCCATTTTCGATGCTGGCATCTTCGAGCGCGAACCAAAACCCTACGCAGGATTCCGGATCGGTATACAGGTAGGTCGAATCCTGATGGCAGTGCACCTCGCCGCCAATACGTGGCGGCTTGAATATATACATAGACTGCAAAAGAACAGGCGCAGCGTAATTAAGACTGCTCACAGCCGCCGCCATGCGTGATGTTCTGGAAAATGCGTCGAACACAGGGTCCAGATCATGCAATGCGTGACCTACCTTATTCAGGCTGTCGTGTTTTTCCTGAAGCAGATTACCATCAGCATCAAAAGCATCGTGCTCAAAGAAGAAGCGAATCTTGTCGCCCGACTCTTCGAAATAGCGATCGCCCATTTGATCCTTCTTAATCGCAGAGAAGACGCTCTTTACGCTGCTCGGGTCGAACTCATCAATGAGCTCAATCATTCTCGCCCGAAGTCTCTGGCACTCGACTACTGGCACGAAATCTTCAAGTATGATGACGCCGTCGCTAGCGAAAGCATTGGTCATTGCCGTAGTCAGATAGCCGTCATCGGGCGTCGCGAAGCGTTGCAGTGAATTGGTTTTCATCAGGGTATTAACTATACAATGTCCACATGAATACAACATTAAAACTAATTATTGCAATGCTCGCGAGCAGCATTTTACTTGCCTGTAGTAACGACTCAAACAGGGCTTCGAAGGCCGCGCCTACCCATGATGATCAGATCGATCTGATCATCATGGGTGACCACATCGTCAGCATGGATGACGCCGCCACTATTATCGAGGCTGGAGCCGTCGCTATTGACGATGGCCTCATACTGGCTGTTGGTCCTGCAGCCGAAATAAACGCAGCATACTCAGCGATTGAGAAGCTTTCGGGCGAGGGCATGGTTGTTATGCCCGGACTCGTCAACGGGCATTCGCATGCTGCGATGACCTTGCTGCGTGGCCTAGCTGACGATCTGGCGCTGATGGACTGGCTCAATGATTACATTTTCCCCTCCGAGGTACAGTTCGTCGACGCGGAATTCGTTCGTATCGGTACCGAGCTCGCCTGTTGGGAAATGATTCGAGGTGGAACGACCACCTTTGTCGACATGTACTATTACCCCGACACCGTTGCTGAGGTTGTTGAAAGCTGTGGTATGCGGGCGCTGGTTTCTGCCACGGTCATTGATCAACGTAGCCCCGACGCCGAGAACGCTGACGATTCTATTCGAAAAGGCGTCGATTTCATCGCGCGCTGGAAAGACAGGAACAGCCGTATCACGCCGATCTTCGGACCTCATGCCAACTACACGCTTAGCGCCAGTCAACTACAAGCCGTGCGCTCTGCCGCCAATGAGCACGGCGTTGGCGTCAGTATTCATATGTCGGAATCACCATTCGAACTGCAGTATTCAAAAGACACGTTTGGTATGACAAGCGTCGAAATGTCCGAGTCGATTGGTTTCTTTGACGGACCCACCATAGCGGCGCACATGGTTTGGCCTAGCGATAAGGAGATTCTGATACTGGCAGAACGCCAAGTCGGTGTGATTCACAACCCAACGTCAAACATGAAAATTGCATCCGGCATTTCTCCAGTAGCGAAAATGCTCGATGCCGGCGTCCTCGTCGGACTGGGCACCGATGGCACAGCCAGCAACAATGATCTCGATATGTGGGAAGAAATGCGGCTCGCGAGTTTTTTGCAGAAAGTTGACCGCATGGATGCAACCGTGTTGCCCGCGGCTACCGTATTAAAGATGGCGACCAGCGGCGGTGCCGCTGCGATTGGCCTCGGTGACACAATTGGTTCTATAGAAGCCGGCAAACGCGCCGACATCATTCAAGTCGCCTTCAGCGATGTACATCATGTGCCGACCTACGACGTTATCTCTCACCTGGTGTACGTAACGGACGAGCAGGACGTGGCGTCGGTAGTCGTCGACGGAAAAATCCTAATGAAAGATGGCGAGATATTGAGCATCGATACCGCGCGCGTAGCTAACGAGGCGCGAGCACTTGCCGCAGAGATTCAATCTGCCTCGCAGGAACGAAATAGATAAGGTTTCGAACAGAAGGACTAGAAATGCCGTGTCTACTTCGGTGGTGTTATGAACGCCAAGGGTGATGTCATTGCAGTTCGCGTTCCGGATTCCTGGAAAAACGGCTAGACGAAACTGGTGCCGTAGTCCATCGGCGATAGATCGAAATGTACGGCGATACTTTGGCCGATATCCGCGAAAGAATCGCGCAGGCCCAATGAGCCCGGCTTGATTCCGGCGCCGTACGCCAAGACAGGAATGTGTTCGCGTGTATGATCACTGCCGGGCCAGGTCGGGTCGCAACCATGATCAGCACACAGCACCAATAGGTCATCTTCTTCCAGCAGTGCCAGAATTTCCGGCAACCTGTTGTCGAAGTACTCAAGCGCAGCCGCATAACCTGCAACGTCCCGCCGGTGCCCATACAGCATGTCAAAGTCAACGAAATTAGTGAACACGATGGAGCGATCACCCGCCTCTTTGATCTCATCTAGCGTCGCATCAAACAATGCGGCGTTGCCACTGGCTTTTACTTTCTTGGTAATTCCCATGTGTGCGTAAATGTCGGAGATCTTACCCACACTGACAACTTCTCCACCACTTTCAACAAGCTTGTCGAGTACTGTGGATCCATGCGGTGGCGTCGTCAGATCGCGTCGATTACCAGTGCGTGCGTAGGAGTCCGGACCGTCGCCAACAAAAGGCCTCGCGATGACTCGGCCAATATTGTATTTGTCGACGAGCTCGCGAGCGATGTCGCAAAGCGCGTAAAGCCGCTCAAGGCCGAACGACTCTTCATGGCAGGCGATCTGAAAAACACTGTCCGCAGAGGTGTAGACGATTGGTTTGCCGCTAGTCCTGTGCTCATCGCCCAAGTCAGCAATAATTGTTGTTCCTGATGCATGGCAATTGCCGAGCACCCCTGGCAATTCAGCCCGCTCGATCAGTTCATCCAGTAATTCTTTCGGGAATGCATCGCCGTCGGTGCTGAAATAGCCCCAGTCGAACAGTACCGGTAAGCCTGCAATCTCCCAGTGGCCGCTCGGCGTGTCTTTGCCACTACTAAGCTCTGCTGCATGTCCATAGGCACCAAGAATCTCGATCGCCGGATCGTGTCCAGGCGCAAACGTGCCCGTACTTTCCTGTCCGGCATGAAACAGCCCGAGGCTAGCGAGGTTTGGGAGCTGCAATGGACCGTCGGCTGATTCAGCCCTAACTCGGGCGATATTGCCAAAAGTGTCCGCCCCAACATCGCCAAACTTCACAGCATCGGCTGTGGCGCCGACACCGAATGAGTCCAAAACCAAAATTATTGCTCTTGCCATGCCTGTAACCCGATCTATTGCAGCCAGAAAAAAGCGCACTGGCGCTACGTTCATATGGCTGCCAATTGTACCTCACTCAAGACTCGGTGGTTCCTTGTAATAGAAACTTGATCGGATAACTCTGAGCGCGAAAGGCCGCGGATTGCTGCGGGAAAACAGCAGCTATTACACAACCCTGCTCAAGACAAACTCATCGGATCTTGACGCCGTTTTGCAGCTGTATTGTCACGACGCGGTATTGCAGTTACAGTTGCGGCGTGAAAAGACACCGTTCATTGAGCTTTCAGGGTTGGCGAAACCAGTTTGTCCGCGCACTCGCGTTCGGGCTATTGGCCGCGCAGTTGGGTGGCGTGCTGCATGCCGCCGACCTGGATGAACACAGTGATGGCGCCAGCTGCCAACTCTGCCATGCTTACGAGCGGATCGACGCTGCCCCACCGACTGCATTAGTCGAAACGGAACTAGCGAAAACCGAACACGGGTTGCCTGTCACAGCTTCCACGAGCGCCATTCCGGCGCGCTACCGCACGCTACCGCAAACTCGCGCACCGCCGTACTAGACCCAACTTACTTTCAGTAACTTAGGCGTCAACTGACGCATGTTGCCGTTGTGGCGACAGGTCTTACCAACGTATTCGAGGTTCCAAAATGAACAAGCTTGCTTTGTCGCTGGTAGCGGCAACTATTCTTCTGTCTGCCAACTCTCTTGCTCAATCAGAAGGTGAAACCCTAGACGAGATCGTGGTCACTGCAGCACCGCTGGGTCGCACCGCCGATGATCTCACGCAACCCACGATGGTGCTGGATAAAGAAGCGTTGCTGCTCAAAGCAGCAGCGAGTATCGGTGAAACACTGTCCACCGAGCTTGGCGTCAGCTCCACTTATTTTGGGCCCGTGGCGGGCCGCCCTGTTATCCGCGGTCAGGCCGGGCCGCGAATTAGCGTCTTGCAAGCGGGCGTCGGAACACTGGATGTGGCCGATCTTAGTCCCGATCATGCGGTGCCGGTCGAACCTCTTTTCGCAGATCGAATTGAGATTATCCGTGGCCCTGCCACATTGCTTTACGGTAGTGCAGCCGCAGGCGGCGTAGTCAATGTCATCGACAACCGTATCCCGGAGGTAATTGGCGAGAAGCCCCTCACTGGTGCCGTCGAGTTACGAGCGGATAGCGTATCCGATGAGCGTGCGCTGGCCGGGCGACTGGATGGCGGCAGCGGTTTCATTGCTTGGCACCTTGACGCATTCGACCGCGAATCGTCGGATATCGACATTCCGGACTTCGCTACAGCCGATCCGGCTCAGCGGCCCGAAGAAGAGCAACGCGGCACGGTATTGAATAGTGCAGGTGCATCGCAAGGTTTTGCCGGCGGCTTTTCGCTGATAGGCGAGCGGGGTTTTATCGGTATTTCGTTGTCGGATTACGAGAATGACTACGGTCTCCCCGGACCTGAGGAAGAAGGCGAAGAGGAGGAGGAAGGGCCATTGATCGCGCCGGGACCCTTTATCGAGCTACAACAGACGCGTGTCGACATGCGCGGCGAGTATGAGTTTGGTGGCGTCATCGAGAAAGGGCGTTTTCGATTCGGGCACAACAACTACGAACATTCTGAAATCGAACCAAACGGCGAAGTCGCAACGTTATTCGAGAACGATGCCTGGGAGGGGCGTGTGGAACTGGTGCACGCACCAATCGGAAATTGGCGCGGCGCGGTTGGACTGCAGCTAAACGACCGCGATTTTTCTGCCGTCGGCGAAGAGGCGTTCGTGCCACCGACTGAGACGACAACCTTTGGTTTGTTCCTGCTTGAAGAACTGCAGCTTGCAAGCGGACGGATCGAGTTCGGCGCACGGCTGGAATCACTGCAACACACACCCGACGGAGCCCTTCCCGACTACGACGACACCGCGCTTTCGCTGGCGGCGGGTGCCAATTGGGATATTGCCGAAGACTACGATCTGGGCGTTAACTTGTCTCGTTCAGAGCGACACCCGGATTCTGCAGAGCTGTACTCCAACGGCGCGCACCTCGCGACCGGCCTGTTTGAGGTGGGTCTGTTCGCCCAAGGCGCGACTCAGGTGGAGAAAGAGGTTGCGACAAACATCGACGTTTCTGTACATCACCACTCCGACACGTTGAGCTGGCGAATTAGTGTTTTTTATAACGACATTGCTGACTATACGTTTCGCTCGGAGACGCAAATTATTGAAGACGGCTTACCGCTAACGCCGTACGCGCAGCAAGGTGCTGAATTCTACGGTTATGAGGCTGAGCTTGAGGTTCCACTTGGTGGAGATTATGCGGCTTGGAATATCCGACTATTCACGGACTATGTCAGGGGAAAAGCAAGTTCCGGCGACTTGCCCAGAATCCCGCCAGCACGATTCGGTGCTCAGCTGACCTATGCGGACTCACGATGGTCTGGAAGTCTGGAGACGATCTACCATGCCGAACAGGATGACATCAGCACGTTCCAGACTGACAGTTTTACGATGCTCAACGTCGGCGCTGCGCTGAAACTTGGCGATGATGGGCCTCTTACCTGGGACCTGTTCGTCAAGGGCAGCAACTTGCTCGATGAGGATGCCCGCCGCAGTACCTCATTCCGCGCTGCGTTTGTGCCGTTACCAGGAGCCTCACTACATGCCGGGGTTCGGGCCAGTTTCAACTGAGAAGGTGCTGCTAGGCAGGCAGTTAGCGCTTTGCTAAGTGCCTGACTTAGACCCCTGTCAAAGGCTTTCTCGATCATTGCCCAGGCACGAAAGAAACGATTGTTTATGCGATTCTTGCCGATTACCTCACCAGCATGCTCTTGGAGTGAAGAAGCCACTTCTCATCCCGCCAAAGCAATCGTAGGCGCACGAACTTCAGCGCAAAAAAAAACCCGCAAGCGGGCTTCTTTCTTTTGACTGGTTTTGGCTAGTGATGCTCTGGCGTTTGTGGCTCAAAAGTACTCTCGCCGTAATGCTCAAGCCTCGAACCTTCGACATAATGGCCCTCCAGCGACATCAGCCAAATAAGCACCAAGATCGCAACCGGCGGCCCAAGAATTGCCACCTTGAACGCCAAGCGCTCCCAACCCATGTGCATAAAAATCCAGACGATACCGCCAGCTTTTGCAAACATGAACGCGAGAATCAAGGTCGTACGCAGAGTGCCATCTTGCAAGAAGTCAGTCGCGTAAGAAAACGTGCTGAGCACGAACAATGCGCCCCACATGATCCAATATATTTTGAGCGGATGCTGTGTCGAATCGTCAGACATAAATATCGTTCCTGTGCCTTACCAGAGGTAGAAGAATGCGAAAATGAATACCCAAACGAGGTCGACAAAGTGCCAGTAAAGACCAGTGACCTCGACAATCTCGTAGTTGCCGCCGCGTCTTTCATAAAAACCGTTTCTTACGCGGAAAGCGATAACCAACAAGTAGATCACGCCGGCCGATACGTGCAATCCATGGAAGCCCGTAATCATGAAGAAGCTCGAACCAAATTGTGCCGCGCCGAATGGGTTCCCCCAAGGCCGGACACCTTCAGAGATCAGCTTGCTCCACTCAAATGCCTGCATACCGACAAACGACGCACCCAGCACGGCGGTCGCGACCATCAGCCAAAACGTCGCTTTGCGATTCTTGCGATAACCCATGTTAACCGCCAGCGCCATCGTTCCGGATGAGGTAATGAGGATGAACGTCATGAGCGCGATCAACAGCAATGGTACCGGGTAGCCGAATGCATCAAGCGCGAAAACTTCCGATGGGTTCGGCCACGGATCTGTAGTCGAGATACGCACCATCATGTAGCCGACGAGAAAACAACTAAAGATGAAGGTATCCGAAAGCAGGAAAATCCACATCATGGCCTTGCCCCAAGGCAGGCCAAAAACCTGCTTGTCGCGAGACCAATCGTCTACAAGACCTTGCTTCCCCGGAGCTTCAGCTCCATTTTCCAATACTGCCTCTGACATTAATGACCCCTCAGGTCTGTAACAGCAATCCAAAAAGAATCAACCAGACTATCAACAGAAAGTGCCAATAAATCGTGCACAATTCAATGCTGCGTCGAATTTCGCTGGCGTCGCCCTTGCCCAGAACCACCTTCGTCGTTGCTCTCGCCCACACAAACATGCCGCCGATAATATGCACCGCGTGCGCGCCTGTCAGGAAATAAAAGAATGCATTTGACGGATTCGTTGTCACGTATTGGCCCGACGACTGTAACTGTTGCCAGGCAATAAATTGCCCGAGTACAAACCCCAGCGTCAGCACGCCAGTGATTAACAAGCCAGGCTGCAAACGCGACTGCTGACCCGCCACAGATGCGTTTCGCGTCCATTGAAAAACGGCGCTAGCGACGATCAGCATGACCGTGTTGGTCCACAATAACTGTGGCTCGGTCATCGGCACCCAGTCACCCAGATCCATACGTAGTGAGTAAGCGCTAAGTATTAACGCAAAGAACGAACACACCACCGCCAAAAATGTGAGCAGTGCAATGAACTTGGCCTTGTCGTCGCCAAATGGCCCGTGATGCGCTGCATCCCCGACAACTTCTGCTTCCCATGGCGCAGCGTTGAATGTCTGCTTAAGCAACCATCCAAGCAGCGTGGCGAGAATCGCCGCCAAAAACAGAAGGGCGATTGTCACTTAGTGCTCTCCACCGTGATCTCGGCCCGCAGGCGCTACATCAGAAGGTACATTTTGCGGGATGAAATCGTCTTCATAGCCCGGCACGCTGTAATCGTAAGCCCAGCGGTGTACTTCCGGCAGCTCGTGACCCCAATTGCCATGCTTCGGCGGATGGTCCGGCGTTTGCCATTCCAGCGTCGTTGCATCCCATGGATTCGGATCCGACTTCGGACCGCGCGTCAGGCTCCAGATCATGTTGATGAAGAACAGCAACTGCGTCGCGGCTACAAACAACGCCGAAATAGTGATGGCCGCGTTCAGATCCTGAGCAGAGTCCGGCAGGAATTCGGTGTTGCCCATGGCGAAATATCGTCGTGGCACGCCGGCGAAACCCAAATAGTGCATCGGCAGATAAATCGCATAAGTGCCAAGGAACGTCATCCAGAAATGCCACTTACCGAGCGTTTCGTTATACATCTTGCCAGTGATTTTTGGCCACCAATGATAGATAGCACCGAATACGACAAGAATTGGTGATACGCCCATTACCATATGGAAGTGCGCTACTACGAAATAGGTATCTGACAACGGCAAGTCGATCGTTACGTTACCGAGGAACAAGCCTGTCAGACCGCCATGGATAAACGTAAATATAAAGCCGATCGAAAACAGCATGGGTGTACGTAAGTGGATATTTCCTTCCCACAACGTCAACACCCAGTTGTAGACTTTTATCGCCGTCGGTACAGCAATGATCAAAGTTGTTGTCGCAAAGAAGAATCCGAAATACGGGTTCATGCCGCTGACGTACATGTGATGCGCCCAGACGACGAAACTCAAACCACCAATCGCGATAATTGCCCAGACCATCATGCGGTAGCCGAATATATTTTTTCGTGCGTGTGTACTGAGAAGGTCCGAGACGATACCGAAGGCCGGCAACGCAACGATGTAGACCTCAGGGTGTCCGAAGAACCAGAACAAATGCTGGAACAGGATCGGGCTACCGCCGGTGTAACCGGGATCAGTACCCATGGAGCTGATCGCAGGCATGAAGAAACTGGTCAGCAACGTCTTGTCGAAGATCATCATAATGGCGCTAACCAGCAGTGCCGGGAATGCCAGAAGACCGAGAATAGTTGCGATGAAGATGCCCCATACTGACAGCGGCATACGCATCAGGGTCATGCCCTTGCAGCGCGCCTGCAGGACGGTGGTGACATAGTTCAGACCACCCATCGTAAACGCAACAATAAACACGGCCAGCGATACAAGCATGAGAATAATGCCCATATCGATACCTGGCGTGCCTTGCATGATCGCCTGCGGTGGATAGAGCGTCCACCCTGCCCCGGTCGAACCTCCTGGAACAAAGAAGCTGATGATCAAAATAATGACGGACAGCAAATACACCCAGTAGCTAAGCATATTCAGAAACGGAAACACCATGTCCCTGGATCCGATCATTAAGGGAATCAGATAATTACCAAAGCCACCGAGGAACAGCGCCGTTAGCAGGTAAATCACCATGATCATGCCATGCATGGTGATGAACTGATAATAGTTTTCCGGGTTGATAAACGAAAATTCGTCCGGGAAACCGAGCTGCAATCGCATCATGGCAGACAGCCCAAGCGCGATCAGTCCAACCAGGATAGCGGTGCCCCCATATTGCAGGGCGATAACCTTATGATCCTGACTATAGACGTATTTAGTTATGAACGTTTGCGGATCGTGGTGCTCTTGCTCGTGATCGCGATCGGCTATTGCAACGTATGACATATGTTATTGACCTATAGAGTGTTTATGTAAGCGATGATGTCACTAACTGCTTGTTCGTCGTGCAGCGACTGACCCATCAGTCCCATCTGGTAACCATAGAAGTCCTGAAGATGTGCGCCGCGAACGCCGTCTTTAAAATGGTTTAACTGACGTGCCAGATACCAGTCCGACATGCCGGTCAGGCGAGGTGCGTTAAGCGCTTGTTTACCCAAGCCGTCGCCGCCATGGCAGTACGCACAAACCCGATAGAGTTTGGCGCCGTGGTCGGTATCACCATCAATAGTTTTCTCGGCAGGATTGTCTGGAAACGTTTGAATATAAGCAGCTACATTGCTGACCGCTGCAGCGTTTGCCAGAGTTGCGGCCATGCCGATCATTTGTTGACCGAAAATGTCGTCCTCATGGGTGCCACGCAAGCCATTCTTATAATAATCCAACTGGCGTTTCAGATACCACTCGGACTGGCCGGAAAGCTTAGGTGCGTTCAATGCTGTTACACCTTCGCCCTGCGGCCCGTGACAAGCCGCGCAAACCGCGTACTGCGCAGCGCCTACTGTTGCATCGCCCGGCGGCGTTGCCATGTGCTCAGCGAAGGTCGGCTGCGCGGCTATCCAGTTATCAAAATCGTCTTGCTCATCGACGATGACCGCGCCACGCATTGTGTGATGACCGATGCCGCAAAGCTCTTCGCAAAGCAGCTCAAAGCGGCCGCTCTTTGTGGGTGTTAGCCACAAGAAGGTATCCATGCCCGGCACCAAATCCATTTTCACGCGGAACTGGGCAACGGTGAAATTATGCAAAACATCTTTCGAGCGAAGCAGTAATTTTACAGGTTTGTCGAGCGGAATATGTGCTTCCGGATTGTAGACGACCACATCATCCTGACCATTTGGATCTTCCGGATCAATGCCGAACGGGTTTTGAGATGAAATACGCTCGTTATCAACCTCACCCAGCTTGCCATCCTCACCGGGGTAACGGAACGTCCAGTGCCACTGCTGGCCAACCGCCTCAACCACATGCGCCTCTTCGGGCACGCTGACAAATTGATTCCAGACGATGAGGCCCGGCGTGAGCATGGCAGCAACGCCTACCGCCGTAATAGCCGTCAGCCAAACCTCAAGCTTCTTGTTTTCGGGCTCGTACTTCGCCCGATTGCCTTTCTTGTATCGAAACTTGATGACGCAGTAGGCCATGAACAGGTTAACAAAGACGAACACACCGCCGGTAACCCAAAAAGTAATGTCTACCGTAAAGTCCACCATCGCCCAGTTCGAAGCCAACTCGGTAAAATACCAGGGACTAAGGAGGTGAAAAACTACGGAACCAACTACAAGTAGAATCAGAACAACAGCGAAAGCCATACTTCATGCATCCTTTGAAGGTCGTGCAATTTTACCGGCAAACGATTTCGTCGCCGCCGATTTTTTTGTTATTCAGTTCGCACTCAGAGAACGATCACAATCTCCATTGTAATAATTCGCTGCGGTATTACGGTGTTACACAGGGCTTTCAGCTACCGGCGAACTGATACCAGCGGCAAAGGATAGTTGAATCAAAGATCATTTGCTACAGCTTAGAGGCCAATATCTTGCTTGACCTTTTGCGCCAATTTCTTTAGATCCTGGTGCAAGTCGAGCAACCCTTACTCGCGAGGGCTGGTCAGCCAGCTGACACCGTATGTGAGCGCGAAGCCAACGAAGAAGCCTGGAATCGCCTCATACAAGCCGTGGTAGTCCGCTTTGAACCATGTGAGCCAGATAACGCTGGCGAGGAACCCGCCGCTCATGCCGGCAAGAACGCCTGCCCAGGTGATGCGTTTGTAATAGAGTATGCCAATCACCGCTGGCCCAAATGCCGAGCCGAGTCCGGACCATGACGCCAAAACGAAATCGAATATGAGCTTCGGCTCTTGAATTGCCGCCAGCACAGCAATCACGCCAATCACTACAGTAATGAGCTTGCCGTAGTTCGCCAATGAGCCCTCACTCTTGCTCGTTCCAATTATCTTTTGATAGGCGTCGCGTACAACCGCAGATGATGCCAGTAGCAATAGTGAATCCACTGTCGACATGATGGCCGACAGCACCACGACCAATAACATTCCAGATATGATTTCCGGAAAAAGGTTGTTAGAGAGCACCGGGAAAATCGTCTCCGGATCCTCGAGTCCCGGGAACAAAGCGCGTCCCGCAACGCCTGCCGTCACTGCACCCGCGGTGAAGAACACCATCACTGACATCGACACAATCCGTGCCTTTTTTATTTCGCCGTCGTCGCGTGCCGACATAAAGCGAATCAGCAATTGTGGAACACCGAGAAACGGTAGCCCAATCGCGAGGAAGCTGACGATGGCGATCAGGACCGGCCGGCCGCCGTCGGCCACAGCCATCATGTCGATTAGGGCTGGGTCCTGCAGTGTCAGATTGCTTTGCACTTCGGCCCAGCCACCGGAGGCATAGATTGCAGCCGCTGGCACCGCGATGAGCCCTAGCAACATCAACACACCTTGGACCACATCGGTATAAGACACGGCCTTGTAGCCACCTACGAAGGTATAGCCGATGATGAAGATCGAACCGACAATCACGGCAGTCTGATAGTCCATGCCCAGAAAGCTCTGTAACGCTTTTCCTGAGGCAACCATTTGCGCGGTTACGTACGCGGTTACCATTATCAGGATAATGGCGACAGCAACGCCTCGAATCAGATTCCATTTGTCCACGAACTTCGCGGTTAGTATGTCGGGAACGGTAATCGCGTCCGTCGCGTCACCCATGCGCTTTAAGCGTCGCGCGATAATCCACCACGACGCCGCTATTCCAAGAATCTCACCAACGACCACCCAATAGGCCTGTACACCGACCGCATAGCCCATGCCCGACAGTCCAAGCAGCAACCAACCACTTTCGCCGGTCGCATTGGTACTGAAGGCAACCACCCAGAACGGTAACTTTTTGCCGGCGAGGTAATATCCGGACAAGGTATGCGTTTCACGGCGGCTCCAGAATGCCAGAGCAACGAGAATGCAGAGGTAGACGATAAGAACAGTAAGAGTTGTGGACATTGGTTTACCTGGCTCCCCTGGAATCTCTGGCCGTTAGGCCTGCCGAGTAATACGACCGGCGATAATCCCTGCAATCATGAGAAACAGGCCCATACCCAGCAGGTACTCCGGATAGGTCCTCGTTATGCCACAGTAGTAAATGCCCGAAATCGCGATAACCTGAAAAACATTGATGAAGTTATTGTCGCGCCGTGTCGCTTTTGGAAAGCGAATTCTGGATACCATTAGCAAAGCGAGTACAAACATCAGTACAGGAAAATACAGATTTAGCGGCAGCACTTCAGCAACGTCTCCGTGATGAATTAATACCAGAATTAGCGACGAAGTCAGTCCTCCACCGGCCGCGGTAATTGGCACACCAGCGAACCATCCGTCGGTGATTTCCTCGGACATCAGGTTGAAGCGTGCAAGGCGCATTGCACCGGCCAGAACGAAAACGCCGACTGCAAGCAACAGAACCCAAAATGGCCCCGATTCATACTCGACGCCGCCAATTTGCATACCCGCGTTCAATACCAAAACTGCTGGCGCCACACCAAACGCGACCAAATCTGCCATGGAGTCGAATTCCGCACCGAAACTGGAGGTGGCCTTGAGAAGGCGCGCAGATACTCCGTCGAGAACGTCGAGCAATCCGCACCAAACAATAAGCCAGGCTGCCATTTCGAGATCACCCAGTTGCGTGGTAACGATCGACGCGAAGCCGAGCAGCAAACTCAAGGCCGTAAAACTATTCGGAATCGTGTAGCGCAGAATACTCAAATTCAGGCCTCTTGCCGCTCAAAGTGGCCGACATTGTAACTGACGATGGCAGTTCACGCGCCTAAGTCTTGATTAATCGACCAATCGAGCCTCCACAACCTGGGTCTGGCAACCGCTGCCGGGCGCATAGGCGTTAATGCCGGTATTCACGCTCGCAATACGACCAGGCTCGATCTGGCCATTGATTTGTTGCTGTCTGGACACCGTTCGACCTGACGTATCGCTATAACTGACCGATACCCGCACACCCTCAATATAGGCCCCTGTGTCATTGCGAATTGAGGCGATAATGCTGCCGTTAGCATCACGTTCGCATGCGGCGGGAATATACGCACCCGGGTTGTCGGGCAGGTCGAGCTTCAACAATTCCGTCGTAGCGGCTTTACCGTAATCACCACCCGCCTTCGCAACGACCTTGTAATGTTCGATCGCCGTTGCCGTATCACCACGTTTTGCAGCAATCCCACCCAGTGCAAAATGCGCAGGCGCCGTTGGCAAGAGCTCAATACTTCGCTGCAGATCAATCATCGCCGCATCGTCCTGCCGCAACTCGCTTTTCGCAAGACCGCGCTGCAAGTGGTAGTAAAAAAAATCGCCGCGCCTGTTTATCGCCCGATTGTAGTTGGTGATCGCCATGTCGTATTTGTCGGCGGCCAGTCGCACGTCACCCCGAAATGCGTGGAAGTGTGCCTCATCGCTATAAAGATTCAGTGCTTTGTTCGCGTCCACCAGCGCCGCGTCGATATTGCCCTCAATCAGAGCCTTCTTGCCTTCGTCATAGGCTTCGTAGGCCGGAATGTTATCTCTTGTTTTCTGCATGGCCGCGAGAAATTCATCCGCGCCCAACTTACCGCCAGCGGGCAAGCTCATCGCCGTATTCACATTTGCTCGAACGCGTTCTCTTGACGGCGGATGGCTGGCAAACAAACCGCTCAACCAGTCCGCTTGCTGCCCTTCACTCAAGCGCACGAAAGTTTCCTGCAAAGCAACAGCACCCTGCGGATCGTAGCCAGCTTTCGACATGTAACGCATGCCATACAAGTCCGACTCAAGCTCCGCGTCGCGCCCATACTTGGAAAGCCCCATCTGCGCCAACATGTTGGCGCCGCCCGCGAAAAGATTGCCGTAATCGCTATCGCTGGTGGCGATCGCCGTTGCAGCGACGCTGAGTTGCGCAATTTGGCCTCGAGATATTTGTCGCGCCGTGTGTCGTGCAGCTGCGTGCACTGCCTCATGCCCAAGCACGGCCGCTAACTCAGCTTCTGAGTTCAGCTCGGTCAATAAGCCGCGATTGATCGCAATCTTGCCGCCGGGCAATGCCCACGCATTGGGTACTGAATTGTTTAATACGACAAATTCATAAGGCAATGCAACGCCACTTTGCGCCGCGACTTTACTACCGATTGCCTGCACATAACGGCTTAGCTCCGGGTCAACATCGTAGACACCGCCCTGCGATTGCTGCATGGGCGCATAGTTCTGCTTGCCCATCTCTATTTCCTGAGCGGTGCTAACCATCATGAAATCACGCTTGCCCGTGACCGGGTTAACTGAGCAAGCGCTCAGAAACAAAAGTAGCAAGAAAACGCAAAAAACTGTTGTCCGCATGGCCGTATCCCGTTCTAATCAGAACCACAGTATACCGATGACAATGATAACCAGCATGGGAGAAAACAATGGGACTTTTTGATTTCGTAAAGGACGTGGGTCGGCAGGTTTTTGATACCGATGCTGAAGCGGCCGATAATATTAAAGAGGAGCTGGAAATTCGTACCAGCGGCCTGAGCAATCTCGACGTTAAGTTTGACGACGGCGTTGTGACCATATGTGGCGACTGTACAAATGCAGCCGTACGCGATAGCGCCATTCTTATCGCTGGAAATGTCCAGGGTGTTGAGAAAGTCGTAGCAGACGACCTGAAAGCGCCGCCACCAGCGCCCGAAGAACCTGAAGAAAAAGTCGAGTTCTACGAGATTGTCAGCGGCGACACGCTCGGCGCTATCGCGAAAAAGTTTTACGGTAAGTCGTCTAAGTACATGGCGATCTTCGAGGCAAATCGCGACATCATCTCTGATCCGAACAAGATCTATCCTGGGCAAAAAATACGCATTCCTGGCGAATAACAGTAAACAAGGCGAGAATATTTATGGACCTTCTTGATCTCCTGCAAAAAAGCGGTGGCAGCGACAGCATTGGACAACTAGCCAGCGCTGTTGGACTCGACTCCTCTGATGCATCGAAACTCGTTGCTTCACTAGCGCCCGCACTGATGGGCAGCCTTTCAAAAAATGTCAGCGGAGGCGGACTAGCAGGTTTGCAGCAGGCAATAGAGAAAGGCTCACATGACCGTTATATCGACAATCCGCAGATGATGCGCGACGACTCGACGCGTCAGGACGGCAACAAGATTCTCGGACACATACTCGGTAGCAAGGACGCTAGCCGCGCCGTCGCCAGCGCTGCCGAAAAAGACACAGGCATTGATGTTTCGCTGATAAAGAAAGCCCTGCCGTTGCTGGCGACTCTGGCAATGGGAGCGATGGCCAAGAACAACACTTCAAGCCAAAGCAGTGGCTTGGGCGGCCTGCTGGATATGGCGAAGAAATTCCTATAAAGGTTTGCGGCGCTGCACCCGCAGCGCCGCTATTTATTCGCCTCGAGTGGTCTACTCGTTAGCGCGTGCTGAGCATCGCGTTCCGAGCCTATTAATATCGCCACCCAGCGGGTGTCGGCGTTGCTTTCCAATGTCAGTTTCAAGGTCATTGTCAGAGGCACAGACAGCAACATGCCGACGGGGCCAAACTCCCAACCCCAAAAAACTAAACCGAGAAATACGACCAATGGCGAGATACCAACGCCGTAACCCATGAGTCGCGGCTCAACAACATTGCCGAACACTACATTGATAGCCGCGAAGCCGATGGCTGCGGCGCCGGCGGCACCGGGCCCCAGCTGCACCAGCGCCAGCAATACAGCGGGCACCGCCGCAATGATCGAACCTATTGTCGGTACGTAATTCAAAAGAAACGCAAGCATGCCCCACAGCAAGGGAAAATCTATTCCGATTGCCCAACACAATGAAGCGGCACATATACCGGTTACTGCGCTGACCAGCGTTTTGATTCCCAGATAACGTCCAAGGTCCTGCATGAATTTTTTCGGCCTCTCCAGCGACTCAGTACTGCGACCAAATGCTGCTGCAACTTTGACGCTGAAACTGGATGCTTCAAGCAGCATGAATATCATTGTGAAGATGATCAGGAAGGTATTGGTTAGCACGTCTTTCAGACTATTGAGAATATTAGCGACCAGCCCCATCGCCCAGCCGGGGTCGATCATTCCACTGAGGCTCTGCCACGAACCATCAATATTCAAATACTCGGTAACCAGGCGCAACGAGCCCTCCACGATGACGTCCAGACGAGCTTGATAGCCTGGCAGCGCAGCCGTGAAGTCTGCGATCGAGCTGCCAAGGATTGAAGCGATTACAGCCAGGATCAGCATAATCACAACAACTATGAGCATTGCCGCCAGGAAACTGGGGACGCGCTTTTGTTGCAGCCACAACATCGGTCGCACGGTGATCAAGGCCAAAAAAGTCGCGATGAGGAACGGCACCAGAAAAACCTTCGCCATCTGCATGCCGTAGATGATAACGATGATGGCCGCGAAACTGACGATCGCGCTGCGCCTATTGTTGCCTACTCCACTCATGCCGGCGATGATCTCACATCAACTGCAACACCGCATACGCAGATATCACGCGCCAACTGAACTACTTTTTGCCGCGCGGTTTATAAAGTTCCACATCTTCTGGCTCGATCTGCTGGATTTTCAAGGTCCATCGCGCGAGCGTTGAACTGATCCTTAGTTGGTATTGGCCCGGTTCCTCAAACAACTGCAAGCCATTGCCGATGCGCTTGGTACGCAACACGCGGCCAACAAAACGGCCACTTGGCGCTTCGATCAAAGCGATATCCAGAGCGACCATTTGCGGAAAGTCGCCATCAAGACGCCAGTCGAGCAACCAGGGAGAATCCACCTTGAATACCGCGGTTGTCGTATTGCCTGTACCACGAAATTCCTTGACAGTATCGGCAGCGCTTGCCTGCAACGATGACAGCAGCAAGAAAATTAAAATCATAGTTTTTCGTATCATATTTCCATCCAACAGCAGATGATTCCGGCACCTGTTTGGTTTTCAATGCTCTGCAACGACTATAGCACCTGATTGACCCTATCCAGAGCAACATGCCAGAGCAACATGGCTGCGGTTTAGTCTCACTACCCTATCGGCTAGGATATCGACATGACAAAGTATTTTCTGCTTAGCTGTAGTTTCGCAATCGCCGCCTGCGGTGGTGGCGAGACGGCATCGTCCGAACCATCTGCACTTGCGGATGGCTCGACCTCGATTGCCGATATTCAGGGCTCTGGCAGCAGCAGTCCCCTGCAAGGCCAATCCGTCATGATATCGGCAATCGTCAGTGGTGACTTCCAGACTAACGACAGAGATACGGCCAGCGATCTGGGTGGGTTCTATGTGCAAAGCGAAACCTCAGATCAAGATTCGAAAAGCTCCACAGGCATTTTTGTTTTTGAGGGTGACAGCACGAAAAATGATGTGGCTGTAGGCGATCGCGTCGAAGTCCGCGGTACGGTCGAAGAATTTTTCGGCGAGACACAAATCAAGGCAACTTCGGTCAGGGTGACGGGAAACGGAATCATCCGGCCAGCGGACATCGACTTGCCCAGCACTGGCGTAATGCGCAATGCAAGCGGCGACTACATCGCCGATCTGGAACGTTATGAAGGCATGCTGGTGCGTTTCCCGCAGCGCTTGACCGTCACTAACCTGAGAAACCTCGAGCGCTTCGGTGAAGTGGGACTATCCCAGGGCGGGCGGCTGTTTCAGTTCACGAATAACCATGCGCCGAGCGCGCCAAAATACGAAAATCACAGGAAGGCGGTCGCCGCACGCAGCATCGTTCTGGATGACGGCAAGCGCTCATCGAACCCAACAGCAATACGATACTTAAATGCCGGTTCCAAAGCAGACTATTCGCTGCGCGGCGGCGACTCGATCAGCGCGGCAACAGGCAACCTTCGGTTTTCGCGCGCTAGCGGCAGGTCGGGAGAGCAAACTTGGCGCCTCATGCCTACAGAAACCATCGTTTTCGACAGCAACAACGCAAGACCCGGCGCACCCGAAGTCGGTGGGTCCTTGCGAGTTGCAAGTTTTAACGTCTTGAATTATTTCTCACACATCGATAACGGCAAGGCCAACTGCGGTTACAAGCGCCGCCACAGCTGTCGCGGCGCCGACAGTAAGAAGGAATTGGACCGTCAGCGCGCCAAGATCGTATCTGCGTTGGCTCTAATGGATAGCCATATTGTCGGCCTCATCGAGGTAGAGAATGATACGGGCACATCAATGAATGACCTGGTCGATGCGCTGAATAATCGTATCGGTGGCGGCGACTACCAATATGTCGATACTGGTTCGATCAACACCGATGCCATCAAAACTGGCTTCATCTATAGCGCATCAAACGTTCGCGCAGTTGGCGCGTTTGCTTTGCTGAATTCCTCCATCGATGCGCGGTTCAAAGAAAACCTCAATCGACCTGCACTGGCGCAATCATTTGAGGTATTGAATAGCGGAGCAGTGTTGACGGTTATCGTCAACCATCTGAAGTCTAAAGGGTCATCCTGCGACTCCGCTGGCGATCGAAACATGCGTGACGGACAAGGCAACTGCAACCTGGTTCGCCGCGATGCTGCGAACGCCATTGCAGACTGGATCAAAACGGACCCGACCAAAAGTGACGATCCTGACTACCTGATTATTGGCGACTTAAACGCTTATCCGAAAGAAGACCCGTTGATGGCGCTGCGGAATGCAGGTCTGGAAAACCTCCTGGATGAGCAGCCCGACAGTTACTCATTTGTTTTTAACGGGCAGGCAGGCGCGCTCGACTACGCCCTGGCAACACCGTCATTGCGCAGTCAGGTTGTCGATACGATTGCGTGGCACATCAATGCCGATGAGCCTTCTTTGCTCGATTACAATCTTGAGCATGGCCGCGACCCGGACTTGCTCGACGCTGACTCGCCGTACCGGGCTGCAGATCACGACCCGATCGTCATCGGCCTTGAGCTGACCAGATAGGCGTCTAGTTCAGGCTTCCAAGAACATCGTGTGTACTACTCCGCACGTTTTCAATAGCTGCGACGACCCGGTTCTTGGCTGCATTGTTCGAACCAAGCTCGTCATAGTCAGCATTCCAGACCTCATACAATGCCTGCGTCGCCTCCGGCACTGAACCTTCAGAAACTTGCGAGAGATCGCGGATGGTCAATACCTTCGCCCACGCGGCACGCGAAACAGCCATTTCGTCTATCTGCTTGCCGTAGTGTCGATCCATGGTCAGCTGCTGCAGATCGCCCAGCAACAATAGCAATTCGATAGACACCAGCCGTTGATTGCGATTATTTTCACTCGCCTCGTTGCGCCATGTGTTGTAGCCGAGACTTGTTATGGCTATGGCGAGGCTAATCAGGGCAACCGCATTGCGGCGCAACTGTTCTTTTATCGAAGTTTTTGAATTCATGCGTAGTACAGACCTGAGTCGACATCCATTTATTTCACTTTCGCGTCAATGTCATGCCACAGCTTCTCGCGCCCCTGTCCTTGCATCCAGATCATCCAGACGGTCACTAGAACACCGGCAGCAGCTATCGCGGCAAGAAAAAGGAAATAGTTCTGGAAGCCAACAATGCCCGGGTTCGCATCGAGAATGCGCCCGCCAATGGGCGCAAAGAATATGTCTGGCGTAAAGCCGACGAAGGAAATAATGCCGACCGACGCGCCGGTAATGAGCCTTGGCGTTTGATTTTCTTCAAGCAACGTGAAATAGACTCCGCGCAACGCGAAAGCAGCTATATAGGTAACGAAGAAATTCAAGTAGACGATCGAGACGCCGGCAGCAACAGGTTCGGTGACAGCCCAGCAAATATAAGACAACATCAATACGCCGAAGATCACGCCGATAGAGCGGCTCGCGACGAAGCGATCGGCAACGAGGCCGGCAATTAGCGCCGCAACCGGGCGAGTCCACCCTCCATAGGAAGCCAATCGTGCGGCTTCAATTTGATCCTTGCCCAGCACCTCTTTGGCGTACAGCGAATAATTATCCAGTCCCTTATAGCAACAATAGGCGCTAACAATGATGCCCGCCTGCGCCCAGACTATTGGTCTCCGCAGAACAATAGTTGCGCCTTTCCAGGAACTCAGGCCAGTGCCAGCCTGGTTGCTAGAGGCAGGAATCGCGATCCAGGCAAGCACACCGGCAAGAAAGGTTACCAAGGTATACAGATAAATAACTGAACGGAATCCTGCTTCGCGAGCCGCGGCTGAAACCAGGCGGACATTCTCAGGAAAATGCAGCGCCAATACGCCCACGCTGACCGTCGCCAGTGCCGCAGCGACCAATCCTCTGCCACCTTCAAGAGCCCCAAAAGCCGCACCTTGTGTCTTCTCACCACCCCAGTCTCGAGTCGCAGTAATCAACGCACCCCAGAGCAAGAATATTGTGCTTAATCCCCAGTAGCCGTAAAGAATGCGCATGTTCTCAGCGCTCGGGATCGAAGCCATATAGAGCCCGCCAATCGCAGTCGCGAAAAGTGCGGTCACAATCAACGAGCGCGGAGAAAAATGGTCGGCCAGCACGCCGCCGGGGAAATACGACAACATCGCAGTAACGCCGTAAATCGCGAACAAATCCCCCAACTGCGTATTTGAAAAACCAAACACCTGGAGCATGGTTGGGCGAAAAAAGCGTGGCACCGCAAACACGAGGCCGAAAACCATTTCACCGGCGACGATCAGGGACAGCATCAGCAAAATCTTGCGCATTGTTTAACTAGCTGCGAAGTCGATAGCCGGTCTTAAATATCCACCTGACGACCAGCAGACAGACGATCAGGAAACCGATTGTCGTAGCAAGGCTCACAGCAACGCTGACATCAGCATTTTCGTAAAAACTCCAACGAAAACCGCTGATTAAATACACCACTGGATTGAACAGACTGATCGTTTGCCAGACTGGCGGCAACATGCTGATTGAATAGAACGTACCACCCAGGAATGTAAGCGGCATAATTATGAGGATCGGCACAATCGTCAGCTTTTCCCAGCCGGTCGCCCAAATCCCAAGGATGAAGCCGAACAAACAAAAAGAAACGCAGGTCAATAAGAGGAAGGTGACCATGACAAACGGATGAGCGATCTCAATATCCACGAAAAAACTCGCCGTGCTCAGGATAATGCCACCAATGATCAGCGACTTTGTTGCGGCCGCGCCCACGTAACCCAAAACCACTTCGCCATAGGAAACCGGCGCTGACAATACTTCAAAAATTGTGCCTGTGAATTTTGGGAAATAGATTGCGAAAGACGAGTTTGCAATGCTCTCCGTCATGATCGAAAGCATGATCAATCCCGGGACGATGAAGGAGCCATAACTGACACCATCGATTTCGGTAATACGCGAGCCAATCGCCGACCCAAAAATGACGAAGTACAGCGATGTCGACAGCACCGGAGCCACAATACTCTGCACCACAGTCCGAAACATGCGCGCCATTTCGTAACGATAAATCGCTTTGATCCCACGTAAATTCATGAGTTTTTGTGCACCAGATCAACAAAAATATCCTCGAGAGAGCTCTGCGACGTCTGCAAATCGTTGAAATTAATGCCGGCGCTACTTAAATCGCCCAACAGTGCTGTAATGCCTGTTCCCTCACGCTTGGTGTCATAGCTATAGATCAGGTCTTTTTTGTCGTCACTGAGTTCAAGTTGGTAGGCAGATAGTTTCGTCGGTATTTCTGTGAGCGGCTGTTGTAGGTGAAGAGTTAAATATTTTTTGCCCATATCCCGCATCAAGCGGTCTTTCTCGGCAACTATTATGATCTCGCCGTTGTTGATCACACCAACCCGGTCTGCGAGTTGTTCGGCTTCCTCAATATAGTGAGTAGTCAGGATAACGGTCACGCCCTCTTCCCTTAAGCCCGCGATGACGCCCCACATATCCTGACGCAACTCGACATCGACACCTGCCGTGGGCTCATCGAGAAACAAAATTTCTGGCTCGTGGGCCAGTGCTTTAGCAATTAGACTGCGGCGCTTCATGCCCCCGGAAAGTTGCACGCTAATAGTGTCCTTCTTGTCCCAAAGCGACAACGAGCGTAAGACTTTCTCAATGTATGCGGGGTTCGCGGGCTTATTAAACAATCCGCGACTAAAGCGACAGGCGCTCCAGATAGTCTCAAATGACTCGGTGGGCAGCTCTTGCGGAACCAGACCTATGATTGAACGGGTCTGTCGATACTCGCTGCTGATATCGTGACCATCGACCTTTACGCTACCGGCAGTCGCATTTGCAATCCCGCATACGATATTAATTAGTGTCGTTTTGCCAGCCCCATTGGGGCCCAGCAGGGCGAAAATCTCGCCACGGTTAATCTCCAGGTTAACGTCGTTGAGAGCCTTGAAACCGCCCGCATAGACTTTGTGCAGAGAATTGATAGAAATAATGGATTGCATAGCTGCAATGATACGACGCTTTCGCCAAAAAAACCTGCGTTGGGGGAACTAGCTTAACGCTGCCAGCGTCGGCAAAATATTGTTGCCGCCGACATTGATAGCATGCAATAGCGCCACATCGGACGCCAGCACCTATCAGGTTCTGAGGGAATCGGAGTAAGCGAACAAACCTGCCGAGCCACCAGTATGCAGGAACACTATCTTCTGGCCTTTGCTAAAACGATCTTTGCGAATGTAGTCAATCATTCCGGCCAGCGCCTTGCCACTGTATACCGGATCGAACAACAAGCCTTCCTGGCGAGCGAGCATCAGGATCGCCTCATTCATAGACTCTGTCGGTTCACCGTAACCCGAACCTATGTAATTACAATCCGCGACAATGTCGTCGCGTGTGACGCAGCCAGGTGCTGACACCAAGTCCGCAGTTTCAACGGCAAGTTTGAATACGCGCTCTTCCTGAACATCCTGCGGTGCATTCACGCCAAAACCCAGAATTGGCAGATCGCTGCCGGAGCCCCGCAAGCCCACCGCCAGTCCAGCGTGAGTACCGGCGCTGCCTGTTGCCGTTACGATATGATCGAACGCGAGATTCTGCTGTTCGCACTGTGACAATAGCTCGACTCCGCACTGCACGTAGCCCAGCGCACCAACAGCATTCGATGCGCCACCCGGAATATAATAGGGGGTGCCACCTTTGGAACTAACCTCATCTGCAATTTCAGCCATGACCGCATCGAAATCCGTACCCGCCGGATACTCATGCAGGTTGGCGCCGTATATTCGGTCCAAAAATACGTTTCCGGAATTGCTATAGGTATCGCTGGGCTGCTGCACACGATGCTCCAACATGACCTCACAGGCCAGACCGAGCTTGCACGCTGCCGCCGCCGTCTGCCTGACGTGATTCGATTGAATAGCACCAACTGTGATTATCGTGTCAGCTCCCAGTGCGAGCGCTTCGCCCATCGAGAACTCGAGCTTGCGAGTCTTATTGCCGCCGCTGGCAAGACCCGTACAGTCGTCTCGCTTTACGTAAATGTCCGGTCCGCCGAGATGCTCGCTTAAGCGCGGCATGTACTCCAACGGAGTTGGTAAGTGTGCGAGGGTCGCACGTGGGAACTTGGACAATTGCATATTTCGCTTCCTTAAGTTTTTCTCGCTTTATGCCGCGCCCAGTGCCAGCACGACGGTCTTCTTGGCCAGTACATCAGTAGACGAAATGAAAGCAACCTCAAACATCGACTCATCAAGGACCATAGGCAACTCTGTGCAAGCCGCTATCAGGACCCTGGCGCCACGAACAATCAACTGTTCCGCAAGCAAGCGCAAACCGTCCGCAACTTCGCCGCTTACGTCGCCAGCCTTAATCCTTTCCACTAGCGCCATCGTCTCTGCAAGCTCATCGGCCGTTTGCTCAACAACAGGGCGGCCATAGGCCGCTAAGGCCTGTTGATACAGCCCGGACGAGTGACATCCCGGCGTCATCATCAAACCCACCGCGCTATCGTCAGCGCTGCGCGAAATAGCAGATAGTGCCGACTCCCGAATAATACTGACGAAGGGAATGCTGATCGCCGCCTCAATATCTGCCTGCCACGCGTGCGCCAGATTGCAGGGCATGACGATGAAATCGGCGCCATAAGATTGCAATCGCTGCGCCATGTCTGCGATAACCGGAGCAGGGCTTTCGCCTTCCCCGCGCATCGCAAGTTGGCGGCTGGGGATGCGTGGATTGTGCTCCACTAGCATGCGTACATGCTGTTGATCATTGTCAGCAGGCGTTTCGGCCATCACGCGTGACATGAAGTCAACGGTGGCGCCAGGCCCCATACCGCCAATCACGCCAACCAGTTTGTCTCTAGCTGCCATAAACCGCCGCTCATTCGAATGCGACGAATATAGTACACCGCCTGCTCTGGATGGAAATGGGTTTGAGCGATACGAGCTGCGACCCGCCCGCACGATGATGTCTGACAGACAAGTGTCTTTATCCGCAATCATGGCAACGCCAGAATCTGGAAAACAGTCGCGTTGCAGATAGAAAAACCAGAGTATATTGTGCATCGCCATTGCGCCCTAAGACTTAACCTGGCGCACATATAGACAAGGGTTTGAGGTCACAGCATGCAAGTTTTAGCGCCAGAACAATGGGACCCGTCGCTTCAGCACATCATTGATGAGATGAACGGTGAGCCCATTAACATTCATCGCCTACTCGCCAATCACCCACCACTACTGGCGGCTTGGTGGGGCTATCGCATGTATTTTGTAACGGGCGGCGATCTGCAGAAACGCGAGGCCGAGCTTGTAATTCTGCGGGTGGCGGTGCTGATGAAGTCCTGGTACGAATGGGCGGCACATGTTGATCGTGGGCTCGCATCGGGCCTGTTGATCGAGGAAATTGAATGCGTCGCGTCAGGACCAGAGGCAGTCAGTTGGAGCGAGAAAGACAGAGCTCTGTTAAGGAGTGTCGACGCGCTGGTTAACGAGCGCTGCATACAACCCGATCTGCGACTGCAGTTGCAACGCCATTTTGACGAACGACAGGTTCTGGACATCATTTCCATACAGGGCATGTATGTGACGATCGCCTGCATACTCGATAGCTGGCCTATCGAGATTGAGGATGAGGTATTGCGACGCATACCGACGAGCGTTAGCGAACAATCGTTCGCCGACTTAATATCAGCGGCGAATCGTGACTGACTTGATTTGAGCAAACACCTCGTCACCTGCTTTTAGCTGCAGTTCGTGGGTAGATCGGCGCGTAATTCTGGCAAGTAGCAAGTCATTTCCAAGCATCAGCTGCACCAGGTTTGTCGCCGTATCCTCTGCGCGAATTTCTACTATGCTCGCGGCAAGGATATTTAAGATCGTGCTCGATTCTGGCGCCGTTCTGGTAAGGCTAACGTCGCTCGCGGTCACACGCAGCCGCACCGCATCCGATTCAGAGGTGCCGGGCAGCCAAAGTTGCCCACCTGAAAAATCGAAAAGCGTAAGGTCGAATTGTTCGTCATAACGCATCCGCCTCGCTTCAATTATGGTACCTGCATTCTTGCCACCCAGCTGCGGTAGATCTGTTCTTGCTAAGGTCGCCTGCAAATCGCCTTCTGCAACGATCTTGCCGTTGTCCAGCACCAGCAGGTGGTCACTCAGGCGGCAAATTTCGTCAATACTATGGCTTACATAAACTATGGGGATCGATGACTCTGCATGCAGCCGGTCAAGGTACGGCAACACATCATTGCGACGGCGCTCATCCAGAGCCGACAGCGGCTCATCCATCAGAATCAGTCGTGGTGACTGGCACAGGACGCGCGCGATCGATACGCGCTGCGCTTCGCCACCCGACAAACCAACAACAGAACGATCAAGCAGATCACGCAGCTCAAGCAAAGAAATGACTTCGTCAATTGAGATAGCCGCGCCGCCATTGCGCCGCATGCCGTACTCGATGTTTTTCTTTACCGATAGATGCGCGAACAATTGTGCGTCCTGAAATACGTAGCCGATGCGACGTCGATGCACTGCTGTCGTATCGTCACCGGTCGGTCCTTCCAGGCCCGCAATACAGCGCAATAAGGTTGTCTTACCGGATCCTGACTCGCCAAAGACACCGGTTACACCTCGATCCGGAATCTGCGTATCGACGTCGAGGACAAAGCCCTCTTTGGACACGTTATGCTTTAGTGCAATGCTGCTCATCGCAGCTGCCGCCGGTTGATAACAAACATGCCGAACAAGGTAACAAACGCAAACGCGATCAACGTCATCGACAATTGATGCGCTGCCGCATAGTTGAGCGTTTCGACATGATCATAGATTGCGATGGAGACGACGCGTGTTTCGCCCGGAATGTTGCCGCCCACCATAAGCACAACACCGAATTCACCGAGCGTATGCGCGAAACTCAAAACGATGGCGCTGATAAAGCCGCGCGTAGACAGCGGCACTGCGACCGACAGAAACGCATCAAGTCTTGAAGCACCGAGTGTCCAGGCTGCTTCAATATTCTTCTTTGGCAATGCCTCAAAAGCGTTCTGCATCGGTTGAATCGCAAACGGCAAACTATAAATACACGACGCTATTACCAAACCGACGAATGAAAACGTCAGTGCATCTCCTGTGACCTTCACCCACCACGCACCGATCGCACCATTGGGCCCCAGCAGAATCAAAAGGTAGAAACCCAAAACGGTAGGTGGCAGAACGATCGGCATGGCAACCAGCGCCTGAACAAATGGCTGCAATTTTGAGCGTGTCTGTGACAGCCACCAGGCCAGTGGCGCGCCCGCGACGATCAATATAGCCGTCGTGGTGAACGCCAGTTGCACAGACAACCACAGAGGCCCGAAATCCACCGTTAAAACCTCGCTGCCGAATCGGCGCTTGCGCGATAGCCATGTTGCACCAGGAGCGCGGCGACATCGGATGTTTGCATGAAGCGCATGAAACGTTTAGCAGCCGACTTGTTCTGCGATGCGCTTAACACCACTGCAGCCTGATGAATCTGAACATCACCTGCAGTCTGCTCGGAAATCATCACGATACAGGTCGTTTCCACAGATGCGTTATCGATAATCTGCGAGGCAGCAATCAAACCCAAGGTCGCATTGCCCGTTGCGACAAACTGGAAAGTCTGCGCAATATTCTCGCCAACTACGAGCCTGTCGCTAACACTGTCCCAGAGCTGTTGCGATTGCAGAAAACTCTTTGCGGCCAGACCATAGGGTGCTGTCCGCGGATTAGCTATCGCCAGGTGAGTGAAAGCTCCGCTTGCCAGGTCTTCGCTACAATCGCGATCTCTGAAACGCGGATCTGCAGACCACAGCACCAACCGTCCGCTGGCATAAACGAAAGACGAATTTTCGATCGCAAATCCACCCTCCTCCAACAACTGCGGCCGCGCAGTGTCAGCCGCCAGAAAAATATCGTAAGGCGCACCGTTGACGATGCGCGCATACAAGCTGCCGGTAGAACCGCTACTAATTCGGACCGCAATATCTGTCGTTGCCGAGAAGCGTGCGGCGATCTCTTTCGCTGTGGTCTGGAAATTGCTGGCGACGGCAATCGTCAACTGTTCTGCCGCATGAGCACTGCCTGCGGCGATCATGATTAGAGCCAGAAAAAAACGCGCTGATTGCACCTTCGTTTACCCGCCTCTGATCTCTGCCTTTTTGTCACGACGATATTGATGCAACAGCGGCTCGGTATAGCCGCTGGGTTGCTCAATCCCCTTAAACACTAGCGCACATGCGGCCTGGAAAGCGATGCTGGCTTCAAAATTATCGCTCATTCGCGAATAGTAAGGATCGCCGCTGTTCTGCTCGTCAACTATCTTCGCCATACGCTTGAAGGTATCTGTAACTTGCTGTTCTGTGGCCACACCATGTAGCAGCCAATTGGCAATATGCTGACTGGAAATTCTGAGCGTCGCCCGGTCTTCCATCAAACCGACATCATCGATATCCGGCACCTTCGAACAGCCAACGCCCTGATCGATCCAACGCACCACATAACCGAGAATGCCCTGCGCATTGTTATCCAGATCACTTTGGATTGTCGTCGCGGACAAGCTCTCTGCAGTCGTCAGCGGCGGCGTCAGGATATCGTCGATGCTCGCCAGTTTACGTTTCGCCAGCTTCTTCTGCGTCTGGCGGACATCGACCGCGTGATAATGCATCGCGTGTAATGTGGCAGCGGTCGGTGACGGTACCCAGGCGCAATTGGCACCCGCCTCCGGATGCGCTTGCTTGCTAGCCATCATCTGTTGCATCTCATCCGGCTTTGGCCACATGCCTTTGCCGATTTGCGCCCTACCTGGCAATCCGCAACGAATACCAACATCAACGTTCCAGTTTTCGTAAGCCGCAATCCACGGCTGTTGCTTGATCTCTTCTTTCGGCAATACTGGCCCCGCCTGCATACTCGTATGAATTTCATCGCCGGTCCGATCCAGGAAGCCTGTATTGATGAACACCACGCGATTTCTGGCGGCGCCAATACACGCCGGCAGATTCACCGTCGTACGACGCTCCTCATCCATGATGCCGACCTTAATCGTGTTGGGCTGCAAGTCGAACAACTGTTCTACCCGGCCGAATAAAGTATCCGTGAAAGCAACCTCATGTGGACCGTGCATTTTTGGCTTAACAATGTAGATGCTACCGGTACGGCTATTCGGCTGTAGCCCATCGCGCAGTCGGTCCGTCATTGCACAGGCCGTTGTCACAATCGCATCAAGAATGCCCTCGAATACTTCGTTACCGTCAGAGTCCAGAATGGCATCGGTAGCCATGAGGTGACCCACATTTCGCACCAGCAGCAGGCTGCGACCAGAAAGAATGAGGTCTTTGCCATCAAGGTCGGTGTACACGCGGTCTCGTGCCAGCGTCCGGGTTGACGGCTTGCCACCTTTGGAAAACACCGCTTCGAGATTACCCTGCATCAGGCCAAGCCAATTTCGATAGACCTCGACTTTGTCTTCTGCGTCCACCGCCGCAACCGAATCTTCACAATCCTGAATAGTCGAAACCGCAGATTCCAGAACCACATCCGCAACGTTTGCCGTCGCATCCTTACCGATCGGGTGGTCAGGATTGATGACTACTTCTATGTGCAGAGAATGGTTCCGAAACAGGAAGCGAGATTCTTCTTCGGTCTCAGCATGTCCCCGGAACTGCGTCGCGTCTTCCAGCCCACAAGTTTCGCCATTGGCGAGCGAGGCGACAAAGCGCAGTCCTTCCTCAGCGTGATCAAGACCGTAGGCATTCACATCGGCATGACTCGTGCCGGCAAGCGGCAAGGCGCCATCCAGAAAGGCGCTTGCGCGCTGAATGACCGCAGCACCGCGTGCCGGGTTGTAGCCGTCGCCATGTTCCTGCCCGCCACTATCGGCGATGACGTCAGTGCCATATAGAGCGTCATAGAGACTGCCCCAGCGGGCATTCGCCGCATTGATTGCGAATCTTGAGTTACTCACCGGAACGACCAGTTGCGGCCCGGCGACCGTCGCGATTTCGGCATCTACATTGTCTGTTTCAATCTGTGGGAAGTCGTCGCTGATCTGTAGATAGCCAATCTGAATCAGGAACTCGACATACTCCGCATGCTGCCAATCAGTTCCTCGCTTCGACACATGCCATGCATCGATTTTTGCCTGCAAATCGTCGCGAATTTGCAGTAGCTCACGGTTGACCGGCGTGAGGTCGTCAATAATTGTCGCGACCCCCTCCCAAAACTCGTCTGCATCGAAGCCGATAGCCGGTAACAGTTCTGACTCAACAAAATCCGCAAAAACCGGAGCAATGTTCAATTTTCTTGCCATCTATGAAAAACCACCTGAAGTGCAATGTCGCGAAAGTGCGGGCTACTTCGACTAGAATATACGAACACAAGCTTCAGGTGCGAAACGATGTCACAAACAAAAGTAAGAGCGTTCTTCGACGAAGCAACAAATACTGCCTCCTACGTCGTATCCGACCCCAGTACCCGCCGCGCGGCCATAATTGATCCTGTTCTCGACTTTAAGCCGGCGTCGGCGCGCACGGCGACCTTGTCTGCCGAGCTCATTATTGACTACGTTAAAGAGCATGAACTGGGGGTCGACTGGATTCTGGAAACGCATGTCCACGCCGATCACCTGAGCAGCTCGCAGTATCTTCAGGACAACCTGGGGGGCCAGATTGCGATCGGATCCGGTGTCAGATCAGTTCAGGATGCATTTCGAAATATCTTTGAATTGGGTGAATTAGATGCGGCTTGCGGGCAATTCGATGTGCTCTTCAATGACAACGACGCATTTCAGATTGGTAGTATTGCGGCGCGAGTACTGGCAACACCGGGCCACACGCCAGCGTGTGTCACCTACCTTATCGGCGATGCAGCGTTCGTCGGCGATACCTTGTTCATGCCGGATTTCGGTACCGCGAGAACTGACTTTCCGGGCGGCAGTGCCATCGAACTGTACGCGTCAATCCAAAAAATTCTTGAGCTTCCAGAGGCCACTCGACTCTTCATGTGTCACGACTACAAAGCCCCGGGACGGGAAGAGTTTGCGTGGGAAACCAGCGTCTTGCAGCAGCGCGAGAAAAATATTCATATCAATACTTCTGTCAGCAGCGCTGCATTTGTCGAAATGCGCGAGGGACGTGACCGCCAGTTAGGTATGCCCGCATTAATAATTCCCGCGCTGCAGGTAAATCTTCGTGCCGGTCGCCTGCCCGAAGCGCATGAGAATGGAATTCAATACTTGAATATTCCTGTAGACGTGCTGTGACGATTCGTCATTAATCAAGCAACGATCGTCTGAGTTTCCGCATGCCGCCGACCCAGCGATCATAGTCTCCGCTTTTGCGTTGCATATAGGTTGCCACCTGCGGATGAGTCAGAATCATGAAACGTCCAGCGAGCGCCTGATCGATCACAATGTCAGCGACATCTTCTGCTTGCATAATGCCATCAACATCATTGCCCTTGAAGCCACCTTCAGTAGCATTCGAGTCATCTCCCATGCCGATCATTCGAGTCGCTACCGCTTGCGGACAAACCACTGACACTTGAATCCCTCTGTCGCCATAGTCGATTGCGAGTGACTCGGCAAAGCCGACGGATGCATGTTTACTCGCCGAGTACGCGGAATCGCCGATCTGGCTCAAAAGGCCAGCGGCTGATGCTGTATTGATAATGTAGCCAGCACCACGCTCGAGCATTCCAGGGATTACGGCTCTTGCCGCATACACCTGTGCCATCACATTGACGTTCCAGCACGCACTCCAGCGGTCGTCTATCGGGTTCATACCGCCGTCAGCGGATACTGCACCGCTTTCGCCATCACCGAAGCCAACGCCGGCGTTGGATACGAACATATCGATCGGGCCAACACTCGCCTCGACATCTTTCACCATTGCGATCAAAGCGGCTTCATCACTGACATCGAGCTGATGAGCGCTACCTTCGATTTCAGCTGCGACCTTGCTCGCCGCTGCGCCGTCAAGATCCGCGACAACGACAGTAATGCCATCACGCGCCAGTCGACGGCAAAGCGCACGGCCAATGCCATGACCGCCGCCGGTCACAACTGCGACTTTAGCTTTCAATCCTGACCCCGTCATATTTGACCCTGTCATATCAAATTCGATCTCTAATGGTGTAGTAGAGCATCCCCAAAACCATGCCTGGATAGCGTAACAAAGTACCACCAGGAAACGTGTGAGTAGGCAACTCGGCAAGCACATCAAACTTACTCGCGGTCCCGGTCACCGCTTCTGCGATTACATTGCCCGCGAAAGTCGCAGTCGCAATTCCGTGGCCGGAATAACCCTGGCCGAAAAATACATTGGGTTCGAGCCGGCCTATGTGCGGCAGACGATTTACGGTAACGGCTAAGGTACCTCCCCAGGCGTAGTCGATCGCGACGTCATTGAGCTGCGGAAATAACTTCAACATGTAGGGCCGGACAAAGCGGGCAATATCACGCGGAAATCCGGCACGATAGTTTTCGCCGCCGCCAAACAACAAACGGTAGTCTTCAGTCAAACGGAAATAGTCAACGACGAATCGCGTATCGTGAATACCATAACGCCCATCGATCAGCTGTCGCGCGCGGGATTCGCCGAGCGGTTCGGTCGCAATCATGAAATTATTGATCGGCATTATCTTGCTAGCAAGGCGCGGCTCGAGCTTGCCGAGGTAGCCATTGCATGCCAGAACAACGAATGGCGTTTTAACTGATCCCTTGGCAGTGCTTACTGTTGCCGGATCAGATTGTGAATACTCAAGAACCCGGGAATTTTCGTAAATATGTACACCGCGCTCGGCCGCCGCACGAGCAAGACCCAAGGCAAAATTCAGCGGATGTATTGCCAGTGCTTCGGAATCGTAGAGCCCCTCAAGAAAGTCATCCGTGCTGACGCGCGCGCGCGTTTCTTCTTTCGTCAGCGCCGTGCAGAACGGATAGTCGTAGCGCTCGGCAAGCACATCCGCTACTTCCCTCGCGTGCCCGAGATAAGCCTTCTTATGAATGCCCAGTAGTTCGCCACGCTGCAAGTCGCAGGGAATCTCATGTTTTGCAACGCGATCACGGATTTCCTGCTTCGCCAGTTCCGCAAAATCCCACAATACTCTTGAACGTTCGAGACCGAACATTTTCTCGGCATCGGTGACGTCTATACGCTGCCCGCTCCCGATCAGGCCACCGCATCGACCTGACGCGCCGAAACCGATCCGCTCTGCTTCCAGCAGCACTACATCGAGCCCACGCTCTGCCAGATTGAGCGCCGCAGAAAGCCCGGTGAATCCGCCGCCAACCACACAAACATCTGCCGTACGCGCACCCTCCAGTATTGGGTAGTCACGCATTCCCACAGCAGTTGCCGCATAGTAACTCTCGGGATAGCCGCTGTTGCTCAAATCGATACCTGCGGCCGGATCGGGCTACCGTCAAAAAAACGGCTGAGTCGAAACGCCGCGATATCGATGCCGGAGTCATTGCCCGTGAGCATCCCGGCGATAGCCTTACCAGCGCCAGGGCCAATACCAAAGCCGTGGCCGCTGAATCCGGTCGCAATATGAAATCCTTGCAACGCTTCAATGTGATCAATCATTGGCACCACATCGGGCGACGATTCAATCATCCCCGCCCAGCTTTCCACGATCGGTGTATTCGCGAGCGTCGGGAACATCTGGTCGAGATTCTTTCTAATACCTTTGAGCACAGATGCTGTGGGCTTCGGGTTCAGGACGCGCGTCGCCTCGAAAGGCGATGGCGCGTCCAGCGGCCACGTTACGGGAGTCCTCCACTCGTCCAGAAAATCTCGGCCAAGATCCAACCTCACAAGCTTGAATTCCTGTTTCAATGCCGGCAAGAATTTGCGGAAATAACGAAATGAAGCAGGCGTAATCGGATGCTCCAGCACCGACCCGTGTGCAACGGTATAGCCGCCATCCTCGCGCCGGCGAATACCAAGGCGATGGTCGAACAGGTTGCCACTAAGAATCTCTTCTGCCGGAGCTGTGCGCGCAACCGTGCCGCGCACCCGCAGCTGCGGTACATCGATGCCCAGAGAACGACAAAACATCGACGTCCAAGCGCCAGCGGCACAGAGCACCGTGGAGCATTGGATAACGCCGTGCTCTGTGATGACGGCTGACACACTGCCCGCAGAGGTTTCGATACCGCGCACGGCGCATCCGCCAAGCACTTTTGCCCCACTGCGTTGTGCAGCCCTGGCGATCGCCGCTGCCGCCTTATGCGGTTCTGCGCGGCCATCGCTGGCTGTAACCATCGCCCCGGCCCAGTTCGGAGTTACGCCTTTGACGTACTGCCTGAGCTGCACGCCATCAATTACCCGGGTATCAATTCCATAGTCTTGCGCCGTCTTAACCCAGGGCTCGAATGCAGCCAGTTCTTTGCTCGAGTTAGCCGCAAAAAAACAACCGCCACGAGTGAAGCCCACGTCCTCACCAATCTCTTGCCCGAGACTCTCCCAGATTCGCAAGCTCTCCAGCATCATCGGAATCTCACGCGCGTCACGCCCCTGAACCCGCACCCAACCCCAATTTCTGCCCGATTGCTCGCCAGCAATATGACCTTTTTCGCAGAGCACAACATCAACGCCTTGTTTGGCCAGAAACCACGCGGTCGACACGCCGACAATGCCACCGCCGATAATGACGACCTCCGCCCTGTCCGGCACAGAGCGAACCTGAGTAAGTGGCTTCGTCCAGGTATTGCTGACGGTATTTTCGAGGCCTTGTCGGAGCATCTCGCTATGGTACAGTTCGCGGCGATCGAATTGATAAGAAAATGAAGTTAAATGGATATAGGCAAACCGCTCCGCGAACTCGGCGAATTTGATTCAAGTGCATTGCGCGAAGCGATCCTGAATCAGGACGCGGCTGCGTGGGACGAAGATCAGTATCGGCAGGACAAGTACGAGGTTCACCGTCAGACTCGCTCGATCGTGCTGGTTTTCACCGACGGAGAAAATTGGCCCAATAGTGACGTCAAGAAAGAGCCGGGTTGGGATCGACTGGCAGATATTGCTGTTCCCTTAATGCACGATATTATCGATAAGCATTATCCAAAAGGCGGCACTATTATACGAGCGATGGCGGCGAAACTGCTTGCGGGTGGGCGTATCGATCCGCACCACGACCAGCACCCATCGTTCCATTGCGGCCACCGTATTCATATTCCAATAACGACCAACCCCCGCGTTCGATTCATGATTGATGGTCGCCCGTATCAGTTTAAGGTGGGTGAAGTGTATGAGCTCAATAATCAGTTGCAGCACAGCGTCATGAACAAGGGCAGTGAAGACAGAATTACGTTTATTTTTGACTATCTGCCGCCCGGACCGTTGGCGATGTCCGGCCCCGCCAAGTAGCTTCGCAGGAAGCTCATAATGTCCGCTCTCAGAGATGCACTGCGATCCGATGAGTTTGCTGTAACAGCAGAACTTTCATTAAGTCCGCAACAAACGATTAGTGAAATAATGGCAGCCGCTGCCAAGTTCCAGAACACAGTGGATGCTGTGCAAATTCCCGATCATCGCAACGCCAGGCCGCATATCTCACCAGTCGCCATCGCCGCTCATATGCTTACAGCGGGCCTGGACCCAATCGTGCGCATGAATTGTCGCGACCGAAACAGGATCGCGGTACAAAGCGAATTACTGGCCGCTCGATCGTTCGGCATCAGCAATCTGCTGCTGTCGCGAGGTACTGAATTACCAGATGATCACCGACCGCGAACCACGGGCGTCTATGATCTGACAGCAATTGACCTTGTACGCACGGCGGCGGCAATTCGAGACGGCGAGGCATTGACCGAAAAAGGCAATGAGGACGGTACTGATTTTTTCATCGGCACTGTTGCAACAGCGTTCAAACCCACGGATGACTGGGAGCCAGAGAAACTGTTAGCGAAAGCGGACGCTGGTGCGCAATTCATTCAGCTGCAGCTATGTATGGATACAGATTTGTTGGGCAGCTATGCCGCTCATCTGGTCAGCTCACGTTTAACCTGGCGATTTCAGGTATTGGCGAATATCGCCGTACTGCCATCTGTTGAAGAAGCGCGCGCATTGCGAAAATCGAATCCGGGGTCGAATATCCCCGCCGAACTCGTGCGGCGTATCGCAGATGCCAGGGATGCCGAAATGGAAGGTGTGAAAATTACCGCAGAAACAATTCAGGCACTACAAGATATTCCAGGAATTGCCGGTGTGAACCTGCAGGCAACGGCAGACCCGGAGCTCTTGCTTGCCGCCATTGAGCAATCCGGAGTTAAAGTCCGTGGGTCAGAGTGACTAATGGATCAGATTGACTTAAGCATCAATCCGCACGCGACAATCGAGCTTAAAAGCATCGGCGATCACGATACCTGCGTAGTAGTCGACGACTTTCTCCTGCATCCGGAGTCGGTCATCGACTACGCTGTCGCGAATCCGGCGACTTTCGAAATACTGCAGCATAGTTATCCAGGCATGGTAGGCGATCTGCGCGGTCCCGTCTTAAATGACATTCACCGCTTCGTGAAATCGAAAATGGCGCGGCAGTTTTCTTTTCTTCGCGGTGGCATCGACTTCATGACACTACTATCGATAACTACTTTTATGCCGCAGCAACTTTCCAATTTGCAGCGGCTCTGCCACTCCGACCCACGCACGCGGCCTGACAGGGCAAACTTTGCAGGTTTGTTGTACCTTTTCAGGGACGACGCATTGGGCGGCACGGCTTTCTATCGTTGGAAAGATCGGCCAACAATGGAAAAGGCGACTGCGTTGGAAATGGAAGACCCGGCAGCAGCGCTGGCTTTTCTCAAGGAGCGTTACGCCACGTTCCGTGACGAGCCCTGCTACATCACTGATTCAAATGACATTGCGGAGCTCATTGAAGTCATCCCGGCACGATTCAACCGTTGGATTTTTTATTCTGGCGATATACCGCATAGCGCGTATATTACGAATCCAGAAAAACTCAGCGATGACTTCGAGCGCGGCAGACTGACACTCAATCTTTTTGCGAGTGTCGTTCCCAATTAAGATCCTAAATTGAATAAGGCAGCAAAATTAGCAGCGTAAATCCGCAACAAGCCGCTTTCGACCATGCACTTGCCACCTTACAGGGCGGCGATGCGGCGAAGACGATAGAGCTCTGTCGTGCGGCGGTCGCAGTCGATTCCGGCGATTTGGGGATGCGGGTATTGCTGGGAACCGCACTCAACCGCGAGCAGCAATTTCCAGCAGCGGAACTGGAGTTGCGGGCCGCGCTCGAATTCAAACCCGATATTCCTAAAGCACTCAGGGAACTAAGCGCCGCTTTGCTCGCGCAGGGCCAAGGCGACGAGGCGCTGCAATGCCTGCAGCGCATTATCTCGATGGATCCCAACAAAAGTAGCGCGCACTTCGATTTAAGTAATGCTGCGGCCAAGATGGGCAAGAATGAGGAGGCGGAAGCCGCGTTACAAGAGTCATTTCGCCTCGACCCCAGTCGACGGGAATTGTATGAGGCTATTCAATTGCACCGCGATGGCCGGCCAAAAGATGCCGAAGTAAAACTGCGTGACATTCTTCGCGAGCAGCCAGCAAATGCGACCGCAACAAGAATGCTTGGCAACATCGCTTTGGATGAAGGCCGCTATCGAATGGCTGCCCGGCTACTACGCAATGCCGTCAAGCTGGCACCCGATTATTACGGTGCGTGGATTGATTTGTCGCGCGCGCTAACTGAGTACGAGAAACTTGATGAGGCGCGTGCGGCAATCTCCGAGGTCATTAAGCTCGACAAACACCTGGCCTATCCCTACGTGTTGCTCGGCAATCTCGAATCCAAAATTGGCGACTACGAAGCGGCTGTTAGCGCATTTGAAGCGGCATTGGACCGGCAGGCTGATCATGGCGGCGCGCTCGCGGGTTTGGGGCACGCGCTGAAAACAATCGGTCGCCAGGAACAGGCTATTGATCGATACCGTAAGTGCGTGCAGAACTATCCAGCGTTCGGCGAAGCCTGGTGGAGTCTCGCCAATCTAAAAACATTTCGCTTTAACGACGACGAAGTCGCCACCCTTGAAACGCATGTCGACGACGAACGCCTGAATGATGAAGCACGCGTAAATATCAATTTTGCCTTGGGTAAAGCCTACGAGGATCGTGGCGATTATGCAGATGCGTTTCATCGCTACGATCGCGGCAATAAGCTGCGCCGACCGCACGAAAGTTATGACCCGGTGCAAACCGAAGCTACTCACGATCGAATTATTAAAACGATCACTGCCGAGCTTATCGAGTCTAAACAATCACACGCAGAGCAGCGCAATGACCCGATTTTTATCGTCGGTCTGCCGCGCTCGGGCTCCACGTTGATAGAACAAATCCTCGCCAGCCATGACGATGTTGATGGCACGCATGAATTGCCGGACTTGCCGCGAGTCGTGCGCACGATCAACCAATGGCAAATCCAGGGCAAAGGCTATCCAGATGCAGTGGCATTGCTGGATGAAGGGCAGATTCGCGAACTGGGCGAACAGTACCTGGAATCGACGCAGCGCTACCGACACGGCGGCGCTCGTTTTACAGACAAAATGCCCAATAATTTCTCAATGGTGGGCTTGCTCGCGTTGATTTTACCAAACGCAAAGATCGTCAATGCGCGCAGACACCCGCTCGACAGCTGCATGGGAAGCTATAAGCAACTATTTTATCGCGGCCAATCATTTACTTATGATCTGGTCGAGCTTGGCGAGTACTACCTTGAATACCAGCGCATGATGGACCATTGGCAGGAACTGCTGCCCGGCCGTGTCCTCGACGTGCACTATGAAAATATGGTGACCGATCAGGAAAATCAGACACGGCGGCTCATCAAGTATTGCGATCTGCCGTGGCAAGACCAGTGCCTGCGCTTCTATGAGACGGAGCGCGCTGTCAATACGGCCAGCTCTGAGCAGGTGCGTCAACCCATTTACTCAAAATCGATCAACTCCTGGCGCCGCTTCGAAGACCAGCTCGAACCGCTGATCGAGGTTCTTGAGCCCTTGTTACGCTTACTGCCTGCCGATCAGCGCCCAAAAACCCTCCAGTAAGAATCTTCTGCAAACCCTTTATGTTGTATTTTAGCAACACTATTATGGCATTGAACGCCGATGTTTTGCTATTTTCGCTGCCTAATACACACATTGTTGTTTGCTTGTAACAACAGATTTATCTACTATTGATGCAGTTCCAAACAATGCGTATCTGAGGAAAAACAATGGCAAAAGCGAAACGCTCAACCAGCAAGACCACAAATGGTCTCTCATACAAAACGACCCTGTCTGCAGCCGTCGCTGCGGCCGTTGGGGCCTCGCCGGCAATGGCTCAGGAAGAAAGCGGTGGTATCGAAGAAATTATCGTTACCGCGAGCAAACGCGGTGATATGAATTTGCAGGATTTCGCGGGAAGCATTCAGGCTTTTGGCGCTGAGCAAATTCGCAATCAGAACCTGTTCAGTATGGAAGATTATTCAAAGCTAACACCGAGCATGGCTTACTTCGGTAACCAGCCGGGTGCTGGCCGCGTTTTCTTCCGCGGCATTTCTGATGCACCAGACGCATTCATCGTTTCTTCTTCGGCCGCTGTCTACATTGATGAGCAGCCGATCACGCAGAGCAAGCAGGCCGATCCTCGCTTAGTCGACATCGAGCGCGTCGAAGCGCTCAGTGGTCCGCAAGGCACTCTGTACGGCTCGAGCTCGCAGTCCGGAACATTGCGGATTGTTACGAACAAGCCCGATCCAACCGGGTTTGATGCCTTTGTCGATACGTCGCTAAAGCATATGAAACAAGGCGATGCCAGTTATGACATTTCGGGCATGGTCAACTTGCCGCTCATCGAAGACAAATTTGCGGTGCGTCTTGTTGGTTTCTCGGCGCGTGAAGGCGGGTTCATCGACAACGTACTTGGCCAAACGCCGGCGTCGGAAATCGAATACAACGCGGGATCAGTTAATGATGGCATTCAGTACAACGTGGATGCTCTCGAGGAAAACTGGAACGAATACTCAATTAACGGTGGACGTATCGCTGCGAAGTGGTTCATCAACGATGGTTGGAGTGCGACGCTGGGAGCAAACTTCCAGAGCATGGACTCAGATGCCGAAAACACCTACGACCCGACGGTCGGCGACCTGCAGATTATTGCTTTCTCTCCGGACACAAGAACGGATGATTGGGCACAGTATTCATTGACGCTGGAAGGCGATCTCGGCTTTGCCAATTTTACATCGGCAACGTCGTACTTCACTCGCGATTCTTTTTATTCACAAGATACAACCTCCTACGCCGCCTACTTCGGCAGCTTCTGTTACTACGGAACGCAGGCCTACAACATCTACTGCTTCCAGCCGGCCGGCGTATATTACATATACAACGACCCGATTGGCTTCCTGACCAATGACCAAAAGAACACCTCATTTGCTCAGGAATTCCGACTTTCAGGCGGCGGCGACCGCTTCAACTGGGTCGGCGGCGTGTTCTACGAAGAGCGCACTGAGGACTGGGACTTCTACACCTACAGCACCAATGATGGCGGTTACAAGAATTCACAGGGTTTCGCAAACTGGGTCGATCCAGCTGTCTGGGGTGTCCCCGCTCAGCCGACCGATGCCTGGTGGTTCTCTGCCGATCGCACGGACTGGACCTCAAGCGCTATATTCGGCGAGGGAACTTTCGATCTGACCGACAACCTGAGCTTTACCGCCGGTGTTCGTTGGTTCGAGGTTGATCAGAAGAAGACTTACTTCGTCGAGCTACCTGCCGGACGACGCACACCTGCGCTGCCTGATCTCAACGGCGACGGTGTCGACAAACATGCCTGCCTGATATCAGATGGGCCTTGTGTTAATGACACCGACAATCCGAACGACATCGGGATCACATCGCCCGATTCCAAAGACAGCGATACGGCTACCAAGTTCTCGGTGCAATATCGATTCAGTGACGATAACAATGTTTACGCATTGTTCTCTGAGGGATTCCGCCCAGGTGGCACGAATCGTAATCGCGGCGCACCCAAGCTTCCTGCGGGCTACAGGCCGGATTTCCTGACTAACATCGAGTTTGGTGCTCGAACAACCTGGGTTGACGGTAAATTGCGTGCCAACTTGACGGTATTCTTCCAGGAGTGGGAGGACTACCAGCTTGAAGTTGTCGATCCGTCAAACATAGGTTGCGCTATCGATCCAACGCCACCGTGCGGCCAGCCTTGGCAGAAGGGTATTTTCAATGCCGGTGACGCCGAGTCAAATGGTGTTGAGCTGCATCTTGAGGGAGCACCAACAGATTCCTTCACAGTTCGCGCCAATATGACCTGGCTTGACGCCACGGTGAAAAGCGAGAATGAATTGGTACCCGAAATCAAAGCGGGCGATCGACTGCCATTCGCACCGGAATTCAAGGGCTCGCTGTACATGCAGCAGAACTGGGAAACGTCATTCTTAAATACCCAAGAGTCGTTTTTGCAGTTTACCTTGACTCACGTTGGCAGCTCACTGAACCAGGTAACTGGTGATCCGTATGAAGCTCTGTCAGTCAACGCACCGCAGATGACCATGAAGTCGTATGAAACTCTGGCCCTGAAATACGGAATCGTGGGTGAAGGCTGGGAGGCGAATATTTTCGTCAGCAACCTTACCGATGAACGTGGCGAGCTCTACCACGACGTTACCGACTTCGAACCTTTCTGGGGCCGGCAACGTACGTCAGTGATTCGACCTCGTGAGGTTGGAGTGCGCTTCTACAAGAGCTGGCAATAGACAGCAGACAGCACTCTGCAAGATAGTGAAGAACGCACCCTCTCAGGGTGCGTTTTTTTATGCCCAGAACTTTTATGCCCAGACTTCGAGTCCGTGAATAGCATTGCGAATATCCATCGAGATATTCACCGATGCAACCGTAAGTCCGGTTTCGAGATCGTACAGTGATATTGTCGATGGCGACGATCCACCGGCAACAAAGCGCTCGCCGACCGGGCACAAACCTCTGCCAAACCCTTGCCGTGCGATTTTGGAATCATCGATGCCGGCATACTCGATATCGTCAGCATCGTACTGCATGATTTTGAACGCCTGATTAGCACCATCGCGACCGACGTAGCGAACATGATCACTAGCCGTATCATTGAGAATCACACCCTCACGGAACGGCTGCGCGTTATGCGTACCCTGGGGCAAATTGCAAACTTCGCTAACATCGAAGTCGCTGCTGATATGCAACAAGGCGCCGGTCTTGAGCCCGCTGAGAAAAATCCCCTGCTCGTTCGCCGACACCATATTGATGTGAAAGTTGTTTGCCGGAAACGGCCCCGTCTTTGCTCGCGGGTCAAAGCGAACGCCCGACCAAACGCCGTCAACGCGCTGCACCTGAATCCCCCAGATGAAGTCGTTGCTTGCGAGGTCAAACGCCAGCAAGCTATCGAATCCGGTTGAGGTTAAGAACAGTGTTTGTTCGATGCGACAGATTTCGTGGCAATGCTTTAGAAAACTGTTACGAAATGAGCGGCGAATCCGGAAATCCTGGTCATAGCAAAACAACTCATCACTTGCGGCGATCAGAATATCGTCGCCATTAAACTCAATGCCGCGTAAACCTCGATCGGCGCCACGACCTTCAAAGTCAATTTCCCCCGTATTCCAATCGACGCGTTGCACGCACTCCTGCGTTTCAAAATCGACGGTATAGACACCACCGTGGCTCTCGCCCTGCTGCGATCCACGCACTACGGATGTTGCGATAAATTTCGGAAGTTGATTCACTATTGGTTCCAGTCATGCCGCCAGAGGACGGCTTTGTTAGATGCTTAACGCATTCAACCGCGATGCTGGCCAACATGCAATATGCACTCGAAGCCGGTAAGCGAAACGGGGCCAGGCAAGATGCTGCAATCTGGGTCTCATGGGCGAAGAACTTGTAGATAGCCAATGAGCAGATAGAATACGAGCATGAAAATTATTGATTATGATGCTCGTATTCACAAGGCTTCTGTGCGCGACTGTGTTGTGGCTCTGCAGGACCATGAGCGTAGCCTTGACTCCAGACTCCCCCCCGGCCTCGATATAGTCGACGCGTGCCTACCTGAAATGATCCGCCGCTGCGCGCAGAGCGATGGCAAAGTATTGGTTGCCGAGGATGACGGCAAAGTCGCCGGGTTTGTGACAGTGCTAACCAAGGTATCGAGCGGCGAATTGCAGGATGGCGATAGGGAGTATGCGCTGGTCTCCGACCTGATCGTTCGTGAATCCTATCGGCGACAAGGTCTGGGGCAGCGCCTTTTAGATGCGGCAGAGCAATTTGCGAATTCAAAACAAGTGAGCTGCATGCGAATTGGCCTACTTGCTGGCAACACCGCTGCTGAAGAACTGTACGCGACAAATGGGTATCGGACGCTGTTTTGCGAACTTGAAAAAGACCTGAGCCAGTCGGCGCCGAACAATTAGCCACGCTATCGCCAAACTGGATAAGGGCCATCAAGCGGCACAGTCACGCGTCGCTTGAGTAAGTCAGTAAATACGGTCTTGCGGGACCCAGTCATTGTCTGCACCATAAGCGCATCGTTTATTAGTCGCTCAATCGAGCTCGGGAAAAACAATGATGCGCTTGTTCTGTTTCACTCCACTGTTGTTTTTGATAGTCGCCTGCGAAGAACAGCAAATGGCAGTTGCCGTCCCCGACCGCGAACTCATTGTTCATTGCGGCACATTGATTGATGGTTTGTCCGATGCACCGCTTCACGACCGATTGCTTATCATTCGCAATGAGCGCATCGCGCAAATTCTTCCTGGCGACGATCCTGCCTATGCGAAATCTGATGTTCTGAAGTTACATCGGCATACCTGCCTGCCTGGGCTCATCGATATGCACGTACATCTCGATACGTTGCCAGAAGATGCCGAAGACTACCGAATCTTTCTGCAGCGCACACCAGCCGACCTTGTACAGCTTGCCGAACAACTGGCTGAGATTGTCTTGAATGAGGGCTTCACAAGCATTCGCCACGTCGGCTCGTATATGGATGGTATTGATCACAAACTTAAGGCACGTATTGAGGCGGGCGAGATCCCCGGGCCGCGCATGCAAGTCGCCGGCCCCTATCTGACTATCCCGCATGGCGGCGGTGACATGTACATTCCCGGCATAGACGATTCTGAGATTCCTGATTACTACCGCGGAGGCGTCGCAAGAGGGCCTGACGAATTTCGGGCGCGTGCAACGCAGATAATTGCCGGCGGTGCCGAGTTTCTGAAGGTAATCGCCTCAGGAGCGGTGTTCGGTCACTCCAGCAATCCGGGCGCGCCAGAAATGACTCGTGAGGAAATTGCAGCCGTGGTCGAAGTCGCCGATGCCGCGGGAATCAAAGTGACCGCGCACGCACACAGTGCAGAGTCGATTAAGGATGCGATTCTTGCCGGTGTCAGCTCGATAGAACATGCCTCGCTGGGTGACGACGAGTCTGTCGCGCTGGCGCTGCAACACAATGTGGCGTTTTCGATGGACGTGTACAACGGAACCTATACTGAAGATGTAGGTGCCGCGGATGGTTACGCGGATGAATTCATGGAACAAAACACGCTAACGACGGAAGCGCAGCGCATTGTTTTTGAAAAAGCAATTGCAGCAGGTGTAAGGATTTTATTCGGTACCGATCTTGGTGTGCTACCTCACGATATGGGATCGCACCAGTTTGAGATAATGGTTGAACGCGGCATGACGCCCATGCAGGCAATTATATCGGCGACCTCGGATCCAGCCGCTCATATGGGCATGAGTGCTGATATTGGCGCAATTGAAGTTGGCCGCTACGGCGACCTGGTGGCTGTGCCCGGCGATCCGCTACAAGACATTACACTGCTGCAGAAAGTAGAGGTCGTAATAAAAGGTGGCAGTATCGTCAGGTCGACCGAGCCAACCACGATGCGTGTTCATATAGAGTAACTGCAACAACATCGCCGGCATTGATCATGCCGGCGACCTCTACAGAGCCCACCAAACCGCGCAGCAGTTTGCCGGCCTTCGAAAAGCTCGTGTTGTCGAGTCTCTCGCCTGATCGCGTCGACAGCGTGTCCGCGAGTTGAGTCCCTGCGTCGAGGCACGGCGGATTGTATTCCTCAACAATTAACTCGGCGCCCGACGGAAACTTCAATATTGTCCCTTTAGGCAGACGGGACAGCTCGCTAATGCCGTCGAAACAAATATTAACGCCGATGATGCTGGCCGTTAGTGGCTCTGCCAAGTCCATTGCCTCCTGCATTTCGGCTATCTCCTGCACGGACGCGGCCGACCACTGCCGCTCATTGCGGCGTACTGTTCCTTCCGCCTGCTTGTCCCCGGCCCAACAACTGCGTGTGTAACCTCGATGCCGGTCACCAACGATTCCATCGAGTTCAACACTTATCGATGATTGCTCTCGCTTGGCAAGATGAGCTTCTGTGCCGGCGTGAACAGAAACAACGCGTGCCTCGAATGTTTGCATTAGGACTCAGCCTCCAGTTCCGACCATATTGTTTGTACCCATCTGCGAATTTTCAGCGACTCCTGCCAACGATCTGACAATTCGTTTTGATTGCGATCGGTAATCGCGTACGGCGGCGGTCCAAGTTCGCAAAGAAATACGAGGGTCGCATCGGCATGGTTTCTTTTGCGCCACGCGCGCATACCCTCTTTCCACCAAGCCTTGAATATTACCACCCACTCCTGATGTTGTGGAAAATCGATCTGGATCTGCACCTGCTCGCGGTTGGCAATTCTTCCCTGAAAACAGTCTGAACGTTTCAGCACTGCACTGATATAGGCTTGATCGCGATCAGGAATCGGATTGCGAAGCTCACGGTCAACAACAAAATGCGACAAATCAGCACACAGCCGCATCTCCGGAACCAGCTCCATCAACTGCAGAGTGAAGTACAAGTCGTTGAGCAATCCGTCGCGATGTGTCTCGAACAGCAACGGCATTTCACGATCGGCCGCTTCTGCAATCCAGCGGCGAACGTCATCGACAGCATCTTCGGGTTTGATCGGCATAATGCCACTAATCACGTTCACCATGCATGCCTGCATCTCCACCGCGAAGTCGATGATGGGTGCCATATCGTCCGGCGAATACGGGAAAGCATTGATCATGCAGCCAAGCTTGTGTTCATCGAACAGATGCGCATATTCGCGGCATTGCGGAATTTCTTCAAGCGACGGATCCATACAGGCACCGTCGAAACCGGCCTGCGCAATCATCGCGAACGCCTCTTCCTTGGACCGTTCGGGAGCATTGGGACTGCGCAATTCCATGCCCCATAATGACTGATATATATTAAGTTTTTGCACGTTCTTCCTTGCGGCGATCCCGACCTACTAACAATGCGTCGACAGCCACGGTCGCCTCTGCGCTTACGATGAGTGGATTCACATCGATCTCTGATAATACGTCACGTAGCGCATGCGCCATGATTGAAAACTGCTCCGCTGCCAGGCAAAAACTCTCGACGCTGGCAGCTGGCGCACCACGTACACCATCCAGTAACGCTCGCAGTTTCAGACGATCAATGCAACGACGGGCGTGCTCTGCGCTAAAGGGTGGCAACGCGAACTGCACATCCGCCAGCGTTTCGGCCAGTACGCCGCCGAAGCCAATTAATACCACCGGTCCAAATTGTGGATCGTGCTTTACTCCCAGTATCATTTCGACGCCAGCATCTGCCACTTTGGAAATCAGCACGGCATCGCCCAGACGGCCGCGCATTAACGAATACATTTGCTTGAGTTGCTGTTCGTCAATAATGCCAACGACCACACCTGCTTGATCCGACTTGTGTAGCAATCCCGCTTGCGCGGTTTTCAAGACAACCGGATAGCCGCATTTCATTGCGGCACTAACGACGGACTCTTCATCATTCGCTGCAAGCGGTGCGCTGGTTGGCACGCCGAAGTCGGCCAATAGAGCCAGCGACTCCAACTCTTCAAATGCTTTGCCTTCTCGCAATCGATTCTGCCATCGCTTAACGATCTCAGGATCAGGGACACTTAGCTCAATATCGTCGCGAAGCAAGAAGTCGCGGTAAGAAAATAGCGCCTTGACACCGCTCAGGAACTGACTGACACCATCCAAAACCGGATATCCGGCATGCGTGCTGGTGACAGCCGCCGTATCAGAGCCGCTTCCCTGCGTTGCGGATACCAGCGCGACGGGTTTCCCTGCATCCGCCCGCGCGCGCTGCATATAAGTGAGGTAGGCGGGATATATTTTGCCGAACGGTGCCCGGTCGTGAAAAACGACACCCATGGCGGCCCCTGGATCCTGCATCATCAGCGTCAATCCGCGCGTCATCTGTTCTGCGGCGTCCGGCCCGCCCCTGCTCCAGGCATCCAGCGGATTGACCGCTGGCAGCTCCGGGTCGATGACAGCTTCAAGTTGTCGCAACGTTTTTTCTTCGAGAACGGTCAGCGGCACCTGCGCCGCGTCGGCCAGGTCAATCAGCAGCTGTCGCTCGCCACCGGAATCGTGCAGTGACACGAGGCCACCTGAACCCACCGGATGCAGTTCGGCAAACATGATCAGCATCGTGGTGAACGTATCCTGATCGTGTGCGCGTTGCACTCCATATCGATCGAATAGCGCTTCGTAGGTGGCGTCGTCTCCAGCAAGGGCACCGGAGTGCGATAGCGTCAATCGCGCGGATTCCTCAGTACGACCGACTTTGAGGGCGACGATAGGTATTCGTCGTTGCGCAGCCTTTCTCAGAGCCGCCTCAAATCCATGCGGATTGCGCGCTGTTTCGATAAACAATCCGACCACGCGAGTCTCTGGCAGATCGAGTGCAAAATCGAGGTACTCATCCATCGTCGTATTGAGTTCGTTACCGGCCGAGACCGCGAGATTGATTCTCAGTCGTTCTTCGCAGTCGATGATTCCGGACATGCCCGCACCGGAATGACTGATGAGTGCGACATTGCCGGGTGCTGCGCGTGTTGCACTATCGAAACCGCATGTCCAGACGTAATCACGCACGTTATAGAAACCCATACAGTTCGCGCCGCAAACAATCATTCCGGCTGCTGTGATTTTCTTCTGTATTCGATCCTTGAGTGGCGGCAAGGAATCATCGTCTAGCACTAAAGTCGATTGAATAACGGCAGCACGCACGCCAGCTGCTATGGCGGCGTCGACAGCTGCCTCGAGTCGCTGGTCGCCAAGCGCAAACACGACCAGATCGGGCACTTCCGGAAGATCAGCAAGCGTCGCAAAGCACGCATGACCCTGCACTTCATCGTAGGACGGGTTAACCGCATAGATGCGCCCCTTGAAGCCGCCAATATTGAGGTTTTTGAGCGCCCATTCGCCGATTGTATCGGCGCGCTTCGACGCGCCCATTACAGCGACCGAATTCGGCCGTAGTAATGGATCAAGCCGATGCTTGCTCATAATCGAAAGCGGCTAGTATGGGCCTGGCGGTGTAGCACTGCGCCGTGGCGGAAACCAAAACGGCTTGTCAACGACCGTCGCTTTCGCCATATACCGACTCCAGTGCATTTCACGTTGGTAATAAATTTCAACCCAAACGTTATCGCCTGGCTTGCCGTGCGGCGCGCGCACGCTGCCGAGAGCAATATTTTGCTTACACACTGGCGACCAAACTGCTGAGGTGACAAAACCAATCGCTGCTTTGCTCGCCTTCTTGTTCTCGAATATGAAAGAACTCACTGCGACCTTGTTGCCTTCGATATCAAGCTTGACCAGTCTCCAGTTCGAACCTTTGCGCTTCTCTTCAGCAAGTGCGCGGCGGCCATTGAAATTAGGTTTTTTGAAGTCGACCAACCATTCCAGTCCCAACTCCAGCGGTGAACGAGAATGGCCTGTGCGCACCGTCTCATCGACCGGTAAGAATTCTTCATACGGAGCAAGGTAACCGGCTTCAACTCGCGCCAACTCCAGAGCATGCACGCCAATGGCCCGAATACCGTGCAATTTTCCAGCCTCAAACAATGCATCCCACAACGCTTCCGCTTTATCCGGCTCGATCCACAGTTCGTAGCCCAGGTCGCCGGTAAATCCGGTACGCGAGATCATTAACTCGCTACCTTGAAAATCGAAATGCGTCAGGCCAAACGGTTTGAGATCGCCGAGTCCATCTAGACCCATGTTGCTCAAAACACTGAACGACGTCGGTCCCTGCACAGCAAGTCCCGCTATATCGTCAGTTTCGTGCTTGATAGTTACGTCAAAACCAATCGCGGATGCCTGCAACCACTCAAGGTGACGTTCCTGAGAACAAATTCGATACTCGCCTTCGCGCAGGTGGAAAATAGTACCGTCGTCGATCACTTGCCCTTGATCATCACACCAAACAGCGTAGGCAACGCGGCCCGGTTTGATCTTCCCCATGTCGCGAGTGACCAGGCGATTCAGATACTCCAGCGAATCAGCGCCGCTGATTCGATACTTTGTCATCGGCGACAAATCAAACACTGCGGTCGCGTTTCTAATTGCAAAGTATTCCAGCTCTGAACAGTACAGAGAGTCGGGTGTGGAATAGCCCTTCCACTCATGCCACTCGTTGACAAAGTCGAGCTTCTCGAGCCGCGAATGAAACGGCGTTTTCAAACGTCCCTGATGAACGGGTTGCCTAATCATGCTGCCTTCTCCCGGTTCAAGATTGTCCGCGCTGCGTTACGTCCAGCTGCGCCACTCACGCCACCACCAGGATGCGCTCCTGCACCACACAAATACAAACCCTCGAGCGGCATACTGTACTGCGCTGCACTTGCGACTGGACGCACGAAAAGAAATTGGTCCAGAGTCAGCTCTGCGTGGTGCCAATGTCCACCCGTTATATGAAATTCGCGTTCGATGTCCGCGGGCGTAAGCAATTCACTGGCTGTGATGCGCTCGCTGATATCCGGCGCATAACGTTCGATCGTTCTGATGACGGCCGCTTCGAATTCGGCTTTTGCCGCGTCTGTCCAGCCACCCTTTAGAGCGTATGGCGCGTATTGCACGACTGCAGACATCACGTGCTTACCGGTCGGCGCCAGCGTTTCGTCACGGAAACTGGGAAAGCTTATCTCGATAACCGGAGCGGGCGAACTCGCACCATACTTCGCAGGATTAAATGCCCGCTCAACGTAGTCCTCGTCCGGCGCAATAACGATGCGCTCCGCATAGTCTTTCTTCGATAAACCAGCAATGGCCGGCAAACCATCAAGTGCCAAATGCAGCTTTGCGGCATTACCTTTCGCTCTCAGGTGATGTATGCGACGGGCAAAGCCAGTCTCAAAATGTTTCGCACCGACCAACTCCATCATGGTGCGCTTTGGATCTGCATTTGAAATCACGGTGAGACAATCGAAGCGTTCTCCAGATTCGGTTTCAACGCCTGTGGCACGACCGTTCTCGACAATGACACGTTTCACCGGCATAGCGGTTCGAATCGTCACCCCGGCCGCTCGCGCCGCGTGCGCGAGCTCGTTACTAACACTACCCATTCCGCCTGCAGGCACTCCGCTGCGGCCATGATCTCCGGCCTGACGGTACAGATAAGTCATGATGGTATTCGGCGAACGCGGGCCCAAGTGTGTGCCCAATACCGAGTCCAAACTGATGGCACCTTTCAACAACGGGCTATCGAAGCGTTCGTTAACCTCGTCGTGAATGTTCATGCCAATGAGTCGCAGGAATTCGCGCATCTCGTTCTTGCCGAGTAGCCGCATGTCGAGGCCCAGTTGACCGAGCGTCGCGAGATCCTTGAAGTTCTTTGTTCCAAGGCGCGGCGGTGGCTTGTTGAGATATTTGCGCAATAAATCGGAGAATCGTGTCATTCGCTTTCTGAACTGACGATATTGTTCGCGATCTTCGTCAGACACGCCCTCAACCTCGTGGCCCTTCAGTCTCAAGTGCTTGCCGTCTACGTGCAAAGCAATTGTCGTCATATCCTCACTTGCCAGGCGCGTTGACAGCTTCAGGTCTTTGCGGACTTCTGGCTGCAACTGGTACAACAGATGCGCGCAAGCTGACACCGAATAGCCATCGGCAAACTCGCGTGTAATTGCGGCACCACCAACTTGCTCATTGGCCTCAAGAACCAGCACACGCTTCCCCGCTTTTGCGAGCAAGGCGGAACACACCAGGCCGTTATGACCTGCACCCACTACTATCGCATCGTATTTATCAGTCATCGCCAAAACTCTCCGGCACGGTGTTCGGACGTTTGAGATCGCTCAGAATCTCCCTTGCCGCGTTTGCTCCCGGTGCGGCCATTACGCCACCGCCAGGGTGAGTGCTTGATCCGCACATATACAAGCCGCCGATCGGCGTGCGGTATTGCGCATAGCCCGGGATCGGTCGGTTGAACAGCAGCTGATCCATGGTTAGCTCACCATGAAAAATATTGCCTTCGGTAATTCCAATCTCTGCCTCAATATCTTGTGGCGTTCTAATTTCGGCGTGCAGGATCAGGTCTTTGAAGTTCGGACTGTAATTCGAGATCTGGTTAATTACTGTTTGTCCAAAAGCATCGCGCTCTTCGCTGCTCCAGTCGCGCCCCTCAATTTTGTGCGGGCAGTACTGTACGAAGCAGCTCATGAAATGTTTGCCCGGAGGTGCCATGGTCGGATCGTTGAGTGTCGGTATGACCATATCGATGTACGGATCTTCCGACCAACGACCGTCTTTCCAGTCATCATAGGCAAGCTCCATGCGCTCCATCGAATCGATGAAATGCATGTCCGAGTACATCAGTGAACTGCCTTCCGGCAAGGCCGGGAAGTCGGGCAAACCATCAAGCGCGATATTTACCTTGCCTGACGAGCCTCGAATCTTGAAATTGTCGACACGATTATGAAATTCCTTGGGAAGATCACTCTTGTCCATGCAGGTCAGGAAGGTCCGCTTGACGTCCATCGCAGAAACAACAATGTCGGCATGAATCTCATCGCCGTTATCGAGAGCGACGCCACTGACTTTGCCGTTCTTGACGATAAATTTGTCGACACCGGCCTCGGTGCGAATCTCGCCGCCGGCTGCCTGAAGTGCGCCTGCTATAGCATTTGAAACCGCACCCATGCCACCGCGCGCAAATCCCCATGAACCCACGTTGCCATCAACATCGCCCATATAGTGATGCAATAAAACATAGGCCGTACCCGGCGAATGAATGCCAAGCGCCGTGCCGATGATGCCGCTACCCGACATTGCGGCTTTAATAACGTCGGTCTCGAAATACTCGTCGAGATACTCAGCGACACTCATGGTCCAAAAGCGAATAGTCTCGTACATACGATCTTCGCCCATATCCATGAACTTCCCGCCGATACGTGCGAGTTCCATTAGGTCTTTGGGTTTGAACGACGTTGGATCCGGTGCCGTACTCAGAAGGAAGTCGCGAATGAAACGACACTGCCGCATCGTATCAGCGGAATAGCGTTTGTAGGCGTCGGCATCTTTGCGCGAGAAGCGCGCCATTTCCCGATACGCCACCTCGTGGTCGTGATACGACCCGTAGTAGTCGCCATTCTCCATGAACTGGACCGAACCGCCATAGGGCGTTACCTGTAACCCGTGTTTGTGCAATTCAAGTGAACGATAGATCTCGGGGCGTAACAGGCTGCATACGTAGGAGCAATTTGAGTACCACCAATCTTCGTAGAGATTACGACTAACAGCGGCTCCACCGATGTAATCGTTCTTCTCCACGCAGACAACATCCAGGCCGGCCTTGGCGAGATAGGCGGCGTTCGTGAGACCGTTGTGGCCTGCCCCGACGACAATGGCGTCATAGCTTTTCATTTTTACGTTGAGCCTCCGGCAGCGACAGTTTCTAATTGTTCGGGCTTATTGTTCAAGCTTGTTGTTCGAGTCGTGCTCAGTTAATGAATGAGTATTCATTCATATTATGGCATGATTCCGAAATGGCGACCACCGCAAAATCAGCCAAGAGAACCGCAACGCGTGAGAAGCGGCGCCGGCAACTGATCGATGCTGCAGTGAAATGCATTGCCCGCAAAGGCCTGGGGAATACAACCATTGGCGACGTCGCGGCAGAAGCCGGGCTGTCTCAGGGCATTGTCAATTTGCACTTCGAAAGCAAAGATAACCTGTTCCATGAAACCCTCCGCCAACTCGCCGACGAGTACAAGATGCGTTTCGAGAGTGCTATGAACAAGTCCCGACCGCTTGCTGCCGACAGGTTACAAGCCCTCATGGAACTTGATCTCAGTCCGTCGATTTGTGACCGGAAAAAAATTGCTGTCTGGTTCGCATTCTGGGGCGAGGTCAAGTCAAGACCGACCTATCGCAAGATATGTGAGAAATTGGACGAGCATTATGATGAAGTAACCAAGGGTCTGTGTGATGAACTGATCGCCGAGGGTAACTACAAAGGAATTTCCGGCGCCGGCGTATCGACCGTATTGACCTCGATTACGAATGGCTTGTGGCAAACATGCCTGATCAGTCCGAAGTCATTCGACCGACAGCAAGCTATGAGCGCGATTAACGAATACCTGCAGAGTATATTTCCGAAACATTTTCCGGTGAATTCCATTGAAGATTGAACTCAGTGAAGAAGCGCAACATTGGCAAGCCGTGGCGCGCGAGTATGCCGATGACTATTTACAAGCACACGAGGTGGAGGCTGAACTCAATGAAGGCGAGCTGCCCGCAGAAATTTCAAAGCGCAACAAGTATCGCGCCCTGGAGCTTGGCTTCACTGAAATTGATGTACCGAAAGAGCATGGTGGGCGGGAACTGTCGATGGAGTGCCAGGCCGCCATCTGGGAGCAGCTTGGTCGCACCACCAACGCACTCTCCTGGTGTTTTCCCGAGCCGCAGGAATGGATGTTTGATGCCTGTACAGAGCAACAGCTAGAGCAATACGTTCTGCCAATGATGCGCGGCGAGAAAAAGGACTGCTACGCAATTACTGAATCAGGACCGGGGTCGGATGTTTCAGGTCTCGATGCAACGGCGGTCAAAGATGGTAACGACTATGTCCTCAATGGCGAGAAGTGGTACGTCACAAGCGCCAATCTTGCGGACTTCTTCTGGTTTCAGGCGCACATACCGGATGAGGATGATGACGCACTGTTTCTTGTCGATCAGGGAACAGCTGGAATTGAAATTACGGCGACGCCGAAATTTTCACACAGCTACGCAGCACACCACCCCACCTATTTGTTCACTGACGTCCGTGTCTCTGCCGCTCAGCGCGTCGGCAGGCCCGGCGACGGTATGGCCTACACCCATAGTTGGTTCCGGCATGAACGTCTGATGATCGGCGCTCGCAGCTGCGGCGCGGCGGCCAGATTGATTGAAGATGCCATGGAATTCGCCAACAACCGCATCGTAGATGGCCTCCCGCTCAGCGAGAAACAGTTGATTCAGGTCATGTTAGCGGACAGTGCCACTGAGCTATACGCTTCTCGCCTGATGACATTCGCAGCCGCGCGCGCCTGCGATCAGGGTGAAGACCCGAAGGCGCTACACAGTCGTTGCTCAATGGTGAAGCTGTATGTCTCCGAGATGGCGAACCGGGTTGCAGATCGCGCCGTGCAGATTTTCGGGGGCCGAGGCTACATGAGGGAAAACGTCGCAGAACGATTCTTCCGTGAACTACGTGTCGACAGGATTTGGGAAGGTACAAGCGAGATTCAACGGCTTATAATTGCCCGATCGCTGCTGAAGCGCGGATTGGACAAAATGTGACGACGATTTTCCACAGGACAGTCTCTCTACTTCTTACATTGGCGCTTGCGAGCGCCTGCAGTAGCGAGTCCGGTGTAAATTCCAACGATGAGAACGTTGTCAATGTGTACAACTGGGCTGACTATATTGCCCTCCCCGTTATAGATAAGTTTGAAGCGGAGTATGGCATCAAGGTCAACTACGACGTCTATGATGCCGCAGCGATTGTTGACGTAAAGCTGCTAACAGGCAATAGCGGTTATGATGTCGTCGTGCATAGCAACCAGTTCTCCTCACGACTGATTGACATCGGTGTGTTTCAAAAACTCGACGCCGAGCGATTGCCCAATTTTGCCAACCTCGATCCGGATACCATGGCGGCGATCGACATATATGAGAAGGTCCGCGGTTATAACTCACCCTATCACTGGGGCTCGACCGGCATCGCATACAACGTCGACATGATTCGTGAACGACTGCCGAATCAAGCCATGGACACTTCAGCGGTACTTTTCGATCCGGAGATTGTCTCGAAACTGGCTGACTGCGGCGTGAGTTTTCTCGATGGCACCACCAGCCTCATTCCCATGGCCCTTGCTTACCTGGGACTGGATCCTAATGCGATCGACGATGAGAGCCTCGCTTTGGTCGAAGCTCAATTGAAAAAAGTTCGACCGTTTGTTCGATATTTCAGCAATGATAAATTCCTGTCTGATATGCCGAACAAAGAAATATGCTTAGCAATGACCTGGTCGGGAGACTATGCCGCTTCGGCACGACGGGCCGCTGACGCCGGAATCGATATTCAACTGACCTACGTTGTTCCCAGAGAGGGTGCGCCGCTGTGGGTTGACGGCATCTATATTCCAGCAGATGCACCGCACCCGGATAATGCATACAAGTTTTTGAACTTTCTACTGCGTGCTGATATCGCTGCGGAGATCGCTGACGATGTCTTGTATGCAAATCCGAACAAGGCTTCGTGGGCATTAATGGAGCAGAGTGCTCTCGACGACCCGGCAATTTATCCGGATGTAGAAGTATGGTCCCGCCTGTTCGCGGTTGATGCTGCAGATCCTATACGAGAACGGGCGCGAACCAGGACACTTGCCAGAATTAAGAGCGGCTTATGAAAGACTTCATTCGAATTCGTGGCATCAGCAAAACTTTCGGTGATTTTATTGCCGTTAATAAAGTAGATCTGGATATTGGCAAAGGTGAGTTGTTTTCCATTCTTGGCGGCTCAGGCTGCGGTAAAACTACATTACTTAGAATGCTCGCGGGTTTCGAGGTGCCGACCGCTGGCAGCATCGAAATCGACGGGATAGACGTCACACATATGGCGCCTTATGACCGGCCCGTCAACATGATGTTCCAGTCCTACGCGATATTTCCGCATATGAACGTCGCCAAAAACATTGGCTATGGATTGCGCAAGGAAGGCGTCGCAAAGGCCGAAATTGCCAGGCGCGTTGACGCGATGCTCGAGCTCGTTCAACTGGTGGATTTTAAAACGCGCAAACCGGACCAATTGTCCGGTGGTCAACGGCAACGAGTCGCGCTAGCCCGTGCTTTGATAAAGCGACCTAAGGTCTTGTTACTCGACGAACCCTTAGCGGCACTCGACAAAAAACTTCGTGAGCACACGCAGTTCGAGTTAATGAACATTCAGGATGAATTGGGCATCACCTTCGTCGTCGTTACTCATGATCAGGAAGAGGCCATGACTCTCTCCAGTCGCATTGTCGTCATGGACAAAGGAGAGTTCCAGCAGGTAGGCACGCCAAAAGAGATTTACGAGTTTCCGGCGAATCGATTTGTTGCCGACTTTATCGGCACGATTAATACCTTTGAAGGCATAGTTACCGCTGCTGACGACGAGACGACAAGCGTGTACTCGGATGAGGCTGGTGAAACACTCATAGCGCGCGGCAAACAGCTGTTCGAGGTCGGGCAACAGGTCGAGATTGCCGTCCGACCGGAGAAAATATTCATCGATAAAGAAAGATCGACTCGGGAAGGCGATATTTGTCTCGAGGGCGTCGTCGATGACCTTGATATCTTGGCAATCGCTCGCTGTATCGGATTCGCCTTGCCTCAGGAAAAATAGTGCAGGTCAGCTCGCAGAACCGGCGCAGATCAATCAAGCGCTTTCTCGATTGGGACGATAAAGTTTGGCTATCGTGGCGTCCGCGAAGCTCAGTCGTGCTAATGGACTAGTGCAGAAAATCGCTATAAATCGCAACAAGGAAACCTGGCGCCGCATCGCTGTTGCCGCGCCCTACTTATGGTTGTTTGTATTCTTTCTGGCGCCTTTTGCGATCATCTTCAAGATCAGTCTTGCAGACCCGATCATTGCACAGCCGCCGTTTACGCCGTCTTTTGATGAAGCAGGTCGACTCACCACAACTTTCAGCAATTACAGCTTTTTACTAACGGACAAGCTCTACGCGATTACTTATTTGCGGTCTGTTTTGATGGCTCTCGCGACGACGCTCCTTTGTTTGCTGCTCGGCTTCCCGATGGCGTATGGCATTGCACGTTCAAATTCGTCAACGCGCGCTGTCCTGCTAATGCTGATCGTTCTACCGTTTTGGATTTCGTTCTTGCTGCGCGTTTACGCATGGATGGGCTTGCTTAACAATAACGGCGTCATCAATAACCTATTGCTTTGGATCGGTGTGATCGAGCAGCCTATTCCCATGATGTATACAGACTTCGCCACCTCGATCGGCCTTATGTACTCCTACTTGCCGTTCATGATCTTGCCGCTGTACGCGTCGCTTGAACGCATGGACATGGATCTCATAGAAGCCGCCCAGGACCTCGGCGCATCGCGTACCAAGGCATTTTGGGATATCACCTGGCCGCTGGCTCGTCCTGGCGTTATCGCAGGCTGCTTGCTGGTGTTTATTCCCGCCATGGGCGAATACGTTATTCCCTACCTGCTCGGTGGGCCGGAGTCGCTGTTCATCGGACGCGTACTTTTTGACGAGTTTTTTATCAATCGTGACTGGCCGCTGGCGTCCGCCGTTGCAATCATTCTGTTGGTACTGCTGGTCTTTCCGATCGTGCTCTTGCAGCGTTACCAGGCGCGCAACCAGGAGGCCGGATCGTGAAGCAGCAGTCTCGATTCATTCTTTCAATACTGTCGTTCGGCTACGCGTTCCTCTACATTCCGCTCGCCTCAGTTGTTTTCTTTTCTTTTAACGCATCAAACCTGGCAACTGTTTGGGGAGGTTTTTCAACTCGCTGGTACGGAGAGTTGTTTAGAAATGATCAGGTCCTGGAAGCCCTTTTTCTATCTGTAAGAATCGCACTCACATCAGCGACACTAGCAACAATCCTTGGAACGATGGCGGGGCTGGTACTGGCGCGCTTCGGGCGCTTCAAGGGACGCACTCTATTTTCTGGAATGATAACGTCGCCGATGGTAATGCCCGAGGTCATCACCGGTCTGTCGTTGCTACTGTTGTTTATTACTCTGCAGCAGATTACAGGCTGGCCTGGTCAGCGGGGCTTTTCGACCATCACGATTGCACACACTACCTTCTCTATGGCCTACGTTGCCGTGATTGTGCAATCGCGACTTGTCTCTATGGACGAATCGCTGGAAGAAGCCGCTATGGACCTGGGTGGCAGACCGTTACGGGTCGTCTTTGACATCACTCTGCCACTAATTGCTCCTGCCATGATCGCCGGTTGGCTGCTCGCATTTACCTTGTCACTTGACGACCTGGTTATCGCAAGCTTCGTCTCCGGCCCAGGCAGCACCACGCTGCCAATGCTGATTTTCTCAAAGGTTAAACTTGGCGTTTCGCCCGATATCAACGCTTTGGCGTCGCTAATAATTGTCACGGTCGGTCTTGGCGTTGTACTTGCGTGGCTATTTGGCCGACGGAGATCAAGCAAAGCCCAATAAACTCAGACTACTTAAGCTGCGCGACAATCCATTCAATAAAGTTGCTGGCCCAGTCTTCCATTTCCGATAGCGGACCGGGCTCATAGTATTTGGAATGCACGCCCTTGGAGTTATTGACAATAATCTTCTTATCCGCTTCTGTCGTGACATCCCACAACCAGGTCAGCTCATCAAGATCGTAGTCCTGGCCCTCCTCCGCGTCACCGCGAACCATCCAGTAGACTTCACAATTCGTATGCCCCTGGTCGATTGGCGTAAACACATACGCGACAACATGATCGTTGTAAGCCAACAAATAAGAAAAAGCGCCGAACGATAAGTCAGCATGGCCACCATCGTAATCTTTGATGTCGCCCAACAACGGCGCAACGGCCTCACCATTCTTGCTGCCGGTCTTATACTTATTGAACATCGCAGTGCGCCAATAACTAAAACCGATTTCACCGGGACGCGTATTGTTTGCGGTGCAGTTGATCTCAATATCTTTGATTCCGCAGGACCCCATGCGTTCATACATGTGCCGCGAGACGCGCTCACGCTTGTCGTGATCGAGCATCATGGTGTGTAGCTTTGCGTACTCTGGGTGTGCTGTCGCACAGTGGTAGCACTCTTGATAATTCTCTATCGACAGTTTCCAGTTCGCGGGAATCGGATAACTTTTCTGCGCAACAACCTTCAGATTTTCGAAATCAAACATGCCCATTGCTTCCCGCATGTCTTTGATAGCGCCGTCGATTGACGGTGGATTGTCGCTAAAACAAACGAAAATCAGGCCATGGATCTCGCCAACAGACACGGTCTTCAAACTGTGTGCAGACATGTCAAAGCCATCACCCATACTGCGTGCAGCAACAAGCTTGCCGTCAATATCATACATCCAGCCGTGATATGGGCAGACAAACTTATCGACCCGTCCTTCCAGCTCTGTACACACTACCGAACCACGATGCCGACAGACGTTCGCAAACGCCTTCAGCCCGCCATCCTTGCTGCGCACAACAATTGCCGATTCCCGTCCAACATTGAGCACCCGAAAATCCCCTGGCTCAATCAATTGCGAAACATGCCCGGCGAGAATCCAACTGCGATTGATAATCCTCTCGACTTCGAGTTCGTATACACCGGGGTCGGTATAGAAACTCTGGCCAAGGGAATGACCGGGTTTGTATCCAGCAATCAATTCAGAGATCGATCGCGGCTCGCTATTCATGACGGCACTCATGCTTAATACCACAATATGAAACTGGCTTTGTTAGGACTTGATACGATATCACATACCAATATGGCGACCAGCAAACGAAATACCGGATAACAAACTTCTATGCGCGGTGAACAGTGATCCAGTCGTTTCAAAATATACCTGACCTGTTACGCCTGTCAGATCCTCAGCAACCCGTCTATTGTATATATCCGCACGTCTACGATGAGTCTACCAAGCATTTTCTGCACGGCTTCCCGGGGCGGGTTCTATACGCTGTAAAGGCCAATAATCATCCTGCGGTCATTGAGACGCTATACGCTGCAGGTGTGCGACATTTCGATTGTGCATCGATCGCCGAGATCGAGTTAGTCAGCAACCTGTGTGCCGATTGCACTACATATTTTATGAATCCCATTCGCTTTACAGGCGACGCTCGAAGCGCACAGCAGCAACATCGAGTGCGCCATTTCGTTATTGATGACCGCAGTGGACTCGCACCGCTCATCGACGAAATTGATCCGAAATCATCCATAATATTTGCCCGTATGGCAGTCTCGCACGAATCCGCTCAAGCCGATTTGTCTGCGAAATTTGGCGCGCAACCGAATGAAATTCCGGCATTGCTCAGCGCCATTTCCAACAGCGGCGCAGAAGCTGCGCTGGCGTTCAACGTTGGCAGCGGAGTTGAAGATCCACTGGCCTACGAATACGCGATTGGTGTTGCTCGTGATGTGCTCAAGAAAGTCCCTTTCAAGATTCGATTGTTGGACATCGGCGGTGGTTTTCCGAAATCATATCCAGGCCTCCCGGTGCCGGAACTGGATGAGTATTTTTCGAGCACCCAGAATGCTGCCGAGGAGCTATCACTTACCGACGACGGTGAATTGTTAGCCGAACCCGGACGGGCGCTAAGCGCGCCTGGAATGTCGGCGATTACGCGCGTTTTACTGCGAAAACCGGATCGCATCTATATTAACGACGGCTTATACGGAATTTTCTGGGAGCTGCGATTTAAGGCACATCTGCAGTACCCATTCAGGGTGTTTCGAAACGGGCAATTGCTCGAAGGCGATACCCGGACCCTGAGGATCTTCGGCCCAACCTGCGACTCGGAAGACGAACTGCCGGCAGCGCTTCAATTACCTGTGGACATTGACGTTGGTGATCACATCGAATTCGGCAACATTGGCGCGTACAGCCTGAGTGGCAGAAGCGATTTTAATGGTTTTTACTCGGACAATATCGTCTCAATTACGGACCCGCACTCGCGCCCACCGTAGACGATTGATCAAAGGCTCCGCTTACAGGCGCTGCAAGCGTATTTAAAAATTGTTCAAGTTGATCCATCTCGCGACTGGATAAGTCGAGCGGTTTAATCTCGTTGTGGCCAATCATCGCGTCGGACGCATTGTTGTAGTGTTCCAATACTGCTGCAAGCGTCGCGAGTTGCCCCTTGTGCATAAACGGCGCCGTGTCTTTAAGATTTCGCAGTGAAGGCGTCTTGAATGCGCCAATTAGCGTGGCTCCGGTTAGCGCGAATGTGAGCTCGGGGCAGTCTGGCTCAGGATCATCGCTGTAGGGACCGAGGCAATTAAATTCGTCATCCATAACATCTCGAACCCCCTGGACACGCGACTTGTCGGGCACTTCTCCGGGGAAACTAATAACGCCTGTATTGTGAAATTCGTGATTGGTTAGCAATGGGCCGTTGTGACACTGGATGCAATTCGCTTTACCAACGAATAAACGCAAGCCACGCACCTCATCCTCGCTGTAAAGCTCCTGCTGTTGGCCGATATCGCCGTCGATGACCGCCGCTACATACTCGTCAAATCGCGATGCTGTCGGCATTACCGTGCGTTCGAAAGCCGCGATCGATTTGCCAACGTTCACAAATACCGTATTTACATCAACAGGCGGACCAAATAGGGATGTATAGATCTCACGATAGCTTTCATCCTCGGCGACGAGCGCCGCAATCTGCGCGCGGCTGGCAGCATGTTCGTCCGGGTGCTCAAGCGGCGCGAGCGCCTGTGCCCATTGACTATCACGTCGCCCATCCCAGTACTGCCAGGGGCTATACGCAGTTCCGACAATACTTGGCGTGTGCCTGGCAGTCGTACCAATGCCCTGCCCTTTTTGCAGACCGTCGGTGAATCGTCGCTCCGCCTGATGACAGGTTGAGCAAGATATACCGCCGTTAGCGCTCAAACGACGGTCGAAAAATAACAGGCTACCGAACTCAGCGGCTCTCGGGTTGTCGGCAACAGCATTACTCGGATCAGGTGGCAGGTCGGGCAGCGAGTCAAGCGTCAGCGACTGCAGCATCTTGAGCTCCACTTCCGACCATTGCGGAACAGGCGGCTGCCAAAACTGCCAAACGAGCGAGACAACTATGGCGCCGGCAAACGCAACGAGACTGACCGCAGTCTTGCTCATAGTCGCAAGGCCAGAATTACGGTAGACGTACCTGAGTCAGTCGTGATGCGAACGATAATTTCCCAATAGCCGCCCATATGAAAACGCATGCCGTCGAGCCGATAGTCGCCGTTACCCAGTTCTTCGGTGATGCGAGGCTGCGTCGGCAGCCCATGGTCATGCTGCGGCATACCGCCTTCGACCTCGATTTCCGCGCCCTCAACCGGGACACCAGCGGCGTCCTCGACGTGCAGGATCCAGCTGTGCATACGATTGATTTCGGGGTCGCCTGCCGGGGTCGTATACGTCACCACGTATTCACCCGCAAAGGCATCCGGCGCAATCAGCAACAAGCTGCAAACAAGCAGCGATGGCACTGCGCGAGCGCCTCCGAACCATCGCTTGAGGCGTCCTGTCATGAAAAAATACTGCAATTGAATAGCCACGAGTAAGCCAATAATGAACGGCCAGTATCCCAGTCCAGTGAATCCCACCGCAAATGGAAATACCGCCGTGTAGAGTTTTTTTGTAGCAGGATGGCGGGCAGAAACGATACCGATGTACTCACCTTCCTCAACAATATCAAGACTGACCGTATATACATCAGACTCAACAATCGGCGGCTGATAGTAAATGGTCACACTATCAATGTCGGCAATTTTATCAACATCTTCAAGACGGGCGAAGCGTCCCTTCCCGGTGACATCACGGATAATGCGAAAATCGACGTTCATCGTGGACAAGGAGTCGTGCTGATACTCCATTACAAACACACTCTGCGAAGCCAAAGGCAGATCTTCGCAAAATTGCTCAAGGCCACTGGATTGTGGTTGATAGACCTTAAAGTGCGCGCGTAAGTAGTTCACCTTAATGACGCACAGGTCATCCTCCTCAACAACGCCACCATGCGCCAGACCCTCGCTGGGGAAAAAGGCGCTGGCGAACAAAAACAGGCAAAAACTTAAGATACGGTGCACAATCATCTGCCTATTTTAACCCGAATGTTAACGCCCCACTACGAATGACTTTCATCCTCAGCACAGCCGCCCTCTTGCTCGGCCCGATCATCTATGCGGTCGCGGGTGAGCATCGAATATCACGACGCCTGCTCGATGGCCTCATTGTGGTGTCGATTGGTTTCATCATTGTCGCTCATATCATTCCCGCAGCGCTGCAAGAGGCTGGCAATCTCGCAATTGTCGTCATCTTGCTGGGTATCGCATTTCCCATGTTGCTCGAACGCCTGTTCAGGAAAGCCAGCGACACGGCACATCTTGTCATCGTCGCGCTCGCTGCTTTCGGTCTCTTGACGCATGCCTTGGTCGACGGTGTGGCTTTGTTACCGGAAAGCGGCACAGGCCTTGCTCACGCCATCATTCTGCATCGTCTGCCTGTCGGCATGGCCTTGTGGTGGGCCGTACGACCGAATTTTGGTATTACGATCTCGATTATTGTTTTCTCGCTTGTCATCCTGGCGACAGCCGCTGGCTACCTCATTGGTGAAACGATCATGGAGATCGCTGACATGCGAACGATCGCCATGTTCCAGGCATTTGTAGCCGGCTCCCTGATTCATGTTGTTATTTTTGGCGTGAGACACCATCACGACTGAACTGGCTATTGAGGTGCTCGATGTTCATCAAAGAACTCAAACACTAGTCGCGAACCCCACTTGTCGACTGAGTAATCTGCATCGATACAGATAGTCTGATCCGGCATACTCGCCGCTTGCAGCTCTGACACACAGTAGCCGTTACTGCCACGAAAACCCGCTGTGCCCGGCCAGCGGTGGTTACCTCCAGTCCAGAAACAATCAATTGCAGGATGGCTACTGTCTTTGCACGAAATATCACATACGGCGTCCGTCCCATCGATTGTCGGCGACACCCATGATTCTCTTTCAACGGCGCAAGCTTCACCATCGTTCCAGTGTTCGGCAGTTGAAGTGGTGCTCGCATAAAAATAATTGGCCGAGCTTCCGCTGCCATCGGGCGGGATGGTAATATCTTTGCCACCATTTATTTGCAACAAAGCTAGCCGATTCCTTGGCGTACATTCGAATCCACGCTCGAGACGGCCGCCAATAAGCGCGGCACCGGCGAACAGCTCTGACGCCTCGCAGGCAATACGATTAGCCATCGTTGCGCCACTGCTAAAACCGGAAACGAAAAAACTATCCGGATCGGTCGCGAAATCTATGGCAATCGTTGCAAGCAAAGTCTTAAGGAAACCGATGTCATCGTGACACGAGGTCCAGCCACATTTTCCGCAGCTGCCACATTCCGGTGGGCAGGGCCAGGGATTGACCTCATTGCTACAAGTAGGGCCGTCCGGACCAATATCGAATGCATCTGAAATGTGATTCCAGGTCGTAACCTCCCATTGATCTTCGGGGTTATCGCTAGACATGAACCAGGTGCCCTGCGGATAAACCATCACATAGCCGTACTGCTCAGCGTAGAAGTTGAGACCCTGAGCAACTTCGACTTCCGTTCCCGTTGCCGTGCCGCCGTAGCCATGCAGGAAGAGCGTGACGGGAAGCTCTGCTTTGCCGTCATAGCTGGACGGTAAGAACACAAAGTACTCGCGCTCAAGCCCGCCATGTTCGAGCACGTAACGCGTCATGGGCGCAACGGGGTCGACGACCTTGGTCGCACACCCAAGCAGCAGTAACACTATCGACAAGATAAGCGTCGGCATCGTGATCTTTTTCTTCGCCAAATTCATTGCCTACTGAGTCTCGCATATTCACTACAGCACGCGATAATAACAGCCCTTAGCCAGGTCGATACGACAACAGTCTTCCATCACTCAGCCACAGCACCTCATCAGCAGCTTGCATCATCAGATCACTGTGAGAAACGACGATCTTCGTTGCTGAGTTTTGTAGCAGATTGCTAATAACCCGGCGCTCCAGGTCACTGTCCAGACCACTGGTAGCCTCATCGAGCAATAGCAACACAGGCTGGCGATAGTAGGCTCGAGCCAGCAGGATTCTTTGTACCTGGCCGCGTGATAGTGATGATCCCAGGTCGCCTATTCGGGTTTCGTAGGCCATCGGCATGGCCTCTATTTCCATCGCAATGCAAGCGGCACTGGCAGCACTCTTTAGTCGCACGACATCGATATCAGAACTGAACAAAGCGATATTCTCGGCGACAGATCCCTTGAATAGACTATCGCCTTGAAAAACAACAGCCATTTGCGACCGTAAGGCCTTCAAGCTCAGGTGTTTTGCCGCGCGTCCATTGAACGCCAGTTCGCCGCGGTACTGAACTTCATTGCCGGCAATAATCTGCAGCAGCGTGCTCTTGCCAGAGCCAGAGGGACCGGCAATTACCGTAAACGAGGATTCCAAAAATCGTCTACTGCAATTGTCCAGGATTGCCGGCTCATCGCGCGCATAAGCAAACGAAAGATTTTGCACTTCAATATTCTGAATCTGCAGCTCGCCAGCCTCCTGACAAACCGGCTCCGCATCGCTAAAGATAATATCGGCCAAACGATTTAGCGGCACTTCGAGGAGCTTAAACTCTGTTATTCGGTCGACAATGCCGGAGCATCGTGTCGTGAACATTCCCAGGTATGCGACGTACGCAGAAATCGCGCCGATACTCACGTTGTTTTGCAGCCCTTCGCGAGCCAGCGAGAAGATCGCGACAATGCGTGCACCCTGAAACAAGACCTGGCGTACTGCGGAGTCTGCCACCTGCAGATTCCCCAGGCGGATGCGTGTATTGCATGCGTCGGCGAATAGGTTGCACCATTCCGACTCCCTCTGCGCCTCGCCGTTGCCAATTTTGATCGACTGCATCGTGCGTAGCGTTTCCAGCAGGTGGGTCTGTACTGACGACTCAGCCTGTGCGATGTCGCTGGACAGCCGCAGGCTGGGCGCAAGGATCAGGATGCGCCAAGCGCACCAAAAAAATAATGCCAGAAACATAAGCAACGTCAGCTTCGCTTGGTACAGCAGCATCACCATGCTTATAAGAATCATGAACAATGCGTCCAGAACCAACGCAGGAACGCCCTGTACAATAAAATTCTGGATACGACTCAGAGACTGAACCCGGTGTTGCACATCGCCGAGCTCACGGCTGCGGAAAAAGCTGACTGGCAAGCTCAGGAGTTTGCCCAGGACCCCGGCAGTAAGGTCAAAAACGGTGACATGTCCAAGAAACAAAAAGGTCAGTTGTCGCATGACGTTGGCGATCACGTGAAATATAAGTAGCGTCAGGAAAGCCACGAACAATACGTTGAGTAGCATTGCGTCCGATTTCCCCAACACCTGATCGATGATGGACTGCAGATAGAATGGCGACGTCAGCAACAGCAGTTCGCAAATTATCGCAAGGCCCAGACCTGCCAATAACTTGCTTTTGATGCCCGCTTCACTGGATATGAGATTCGAAAGCTTTAGCTGGGGCGGCCCGGCGATCCGCTGTATCTTGGTAGTTGACGATACCTCCAGTGCAATACCGGTAAACGCGTCACGAGCTGCTGCAATCGATTCGACAGTAACGCCGCGCGCCGGATCGTGGATAACAAGCCCATTCTTGCCAACAGACTTGAGCACCACGAAGTGATTGAAGCGCCAGTGCAATATACACGGCAGCTTCAATTTATCCAGTTCTTCGAAGTCACAGCGAACCGCGCGCGTCGAAAACCCGAGGTGACGGCAACACTGACTAATATTCTCGAGTGTCGCACCCTTAAGCGAGGCGCCAAAACGGCGCCGCATCCACACCAGGTCTGTCGCTACAGAAAAGTATTCGGCGATCATCGCAACGCACGCCAGTCCACACTCTGTTGCCGTCGCCTGTCGCACGACGGGCAGTCTTCGCCGCCCGCTCATGTTCAGCCACGGCGGCTTTGATCGCTTTACCGTCATTGCCTAGCTAAGCTCAGGAGTGAACCCAAGCGGCTCGAGGAACCAGTCGATAAGCGTTCTTTTCTCTAAGACCATTTCTGCCATCAACAGCATTCCTGGTCGCAGACCGGCAGCACCAACTTTAGTGCCAACTTGCGCGTCGTTGATGGTCACGTGAACTCTGTAGGTCGCCTCTTGGAATGAAAATGTATTGGGGACATCTCCTGGCAGCAGCACAAAATCCGAGATGCGCTCAACTCGGCCTTCGAAAGTCCCGAACTTTTGCCTGGGAAACGCGTCATAAACCAGCCGCACTTTCTGCCCCGGATGTATGAAACCCACTGCTCGTGACGGCACGTAGATCTCCGCGGTGAGCTCAATATTCGCCGGCAGAATCGTCATTAACAATTGTTGCGGTATTGCTGCATTGCCAGCATGCGCTTCCACGGTGGCGACCGTGCCGTGTACCGGCGATGTCAGCACCGACAGTTGTCTGGATTCGAGCTCGGCAATTTTTTGCGTGAATTCTGAGCGCCGCAGGCGCAATTGAGAGCGCTCAATTCGCGACTCGGCTGGCACGCTTCTCTTGCGACCGCCAAGCCTTTCACGCTCGCGCTTCTGGCTGGCGAGATCCTGCTGCAGCGCGCCCAGTTTCTGCTCGAGCTCGCCAAGGTTTTGCTTTTGCTGCAGCAAATCCCAGTCGCTGACAGCGCCCGCCAGCGCTGCGGACTCAAAACGTTTGAACTGATCTATGCTGGCATCGACAAGACGTCGTTGCTCCTCGGTCTGCGCGAGTAGTGATTCATGTTCGGTATCGTAGTCACGAAGCTGCGACTCGAGACTGCCGCTTTCGAGTTGCGCACGCTGACGGGTCAACTCAAGTTGAATATCCAGCTCCGCAACGTCTTGCCGCAGCTGTCCGAGCAGCTGCTCGTTCTTGCTGTTGCCGGCAAACATTCGCGAGTCAGCGGATAGGTAGATCAGCGGCTCGCCAACCACAACTTGCTCACCGGCGCTCTTTGCCACGCGTTCAATGAGCGCAGGCTCATTATTGGCGACTCGGATCACACCGCGGCTTGATACCAACCAACCGCGGGCCGATTCCTTGCGCGAATATTCAACTGTGGCCACGAACAGAGCAGTACTCAGGAAGAACACGACGAGTAAGGCATTTAGCCAATACCATGGGCGTGGCATTAGACATATTGGCCGGCCCGGTGATTTTTTTCGCAGCGCTTCGATCGCCTGTCTGCGAAAAAGACTCTCTGCTTGGAGTTCGCTCATACGGAAAGTCTGGAGTCCGCAGCACCTGCACGGCAAAGCGCATAATCAAGCAGTATGAAAAGAAACGCGGCCGCAGTAATGAATCGGCGGCGAACATCAAGGTTTGAATCACCTCGTAACAGTGTAGCGCCCGCTGTTATCCTTCGGGCATGAAGCATGCCGACGTAGTTATTATTGGTGGAGGTGCCGCAGGACTTATGTGCGCCGCCGTTGCAGCGCAACGTGGTCGCGACGTTGTGCTTCTGGAAGGCTCCAATAAGATCGGCAAGAAAATCCTGATGTCCGGTGGCGGCCGCTGCAACTTCACCAACATCCACACCGGGCCAGATAATTTCCTTGGCCTCAACCCTCATTTTTGTAAATCGGCACTCAGTCGTTATACGCAATGGGATTTCATTGCGCTGGTTGAGAAGCACGCTATCCCCTATCACGAGAAAACCTTGGGCCAGCTTTTTTGCGACAACTCGTCGAAGGAAGTCGTAGCGATGCTTGCGAAAGAGTGCGAAGAAGCAGGGGTCGACGTACTGACAGATGTGAAGGATATTGATATTACCCCTGGCAATGGCTTTTCTATCACCAGTAGTCGCAACAGTTTCGCTTGCGAGTCACTGGTGATCGCAAGCGGCGGACTGAGCATTCCGAAGATGGGCGCATCTGACTTCGGATATCGGGTAGCGCGTCAGTTTGACATGCGAATGATCGACACGCGTGCCGGACTGGTGCCGTTTACGATGACCGGAGCCATGCATGAACTTTGCGAGCGATTATCCGGCGTCAGTTGCAATGTGACGGTCGGCGTTGGCGGCATCACTTTCACTGAAAGTATGTTGTTCACTCATCGTGGCCTGAGCGGCCCCGCGATGCTGCAAGCGTCAAGTTACTGGCTACCGGGCGATAGTTTGGAGATCAATTTTCTTCCACATACTGATGCTGTAGAACTACTGCTGTCCGCCAAAGCTAGCTGTCGCAAGTCACTATTGCGAGTCGTACTGGCCGAAGTACTACCCAAGGCACTGCTGGCCGAGTTGCAGCTATTGATCTGGCCCGAATTAGCAGAATCGCCAGTAGCCGACTTTAGCGACGCAAAGCTGCGCAATATCGCTGCCAAGCTAACGGCCTGGGAAGTGAAACCCGCTGCGACTGAGGGGTATCGAACCGCGGAGGTGACGCTTGGAGGCATAGACACAAACGAGCTATCTTCGAAGACGCTGGAGAGTAAACGACACCCGGGCCTGTACTTCATCGGCGAGGTTGTCGATGTTACCGGGCATCTGGGCGGACATAACTTTCAATGGGCCTGGTCGTCTGGCCACGCGGCGGGGCAGATGGTCTAGGAACAGACCTATTCACCGTTAGTATTCGAATAGAGGAATGACGAATTCGAACACCCTGACTAAGAAGATGCGATCGATGATTGGTATTCCGCTCTCAAAGGGATTTAGAAAAAGTAGCGGGAATTGGGCTTCGAAGCCAGCGCAAGAAATCGGTCGTGATTCACCACTTGTAACTCTGTCCGTCAGGACCAAGTATAATTGCTATCTATGAAACGAATACTAACTGTACTTTTGGCGAGCGCATTGCTCGCCGCATGTGGCGAGCAAGCTCCGCTCGTTCTTTCCTTCATTGGCACCAATGATGTTCACGGCCAGATTCTGCCAAAAGAAAACCCGATGGATCCGCAACACAGTCTAGCCGGGTTGGCCTTGTTTTCTGCCTATGTTGATGCCATTCGCGAAGCGCGGGCTGAAGACGGCGGAGCGGTGTTACTTATCGATGCCGGCGACATGTGGCAAGGAACATTGGAATCCAATCTCTCCGAAGGCGCTTCGATGGTTGCCGCGTTTAACGCGCTCGGCTACACGGCCGCAGCACTCAGCAATCATGAATTCGATTTTGGGCCAGCCGGAGCGGCGGCGATTCCGGAATCCGATACCGATGACGCCCGCGGCGCGTTAAAGGCACGAGCGCGCGAGGCAAATTTTCCTATTCTCGCTGCAAACCTGATCGACGACGCTACCGGCGAGCCGGTTAACTGGGAAAACATTTCCCCGTCAGTCGTCATTGAAATTGAAGGTGTAAAAGTAGGCATCATCGGAATAATGACCGAAAACGGCCTTACAGCCGCGATCTCGGCGAACACCAAGGGTCTTCGCCTCGCACCCCTGGCCGCAACGATTGAAAAAGAAGCCCGAGTTGTAAGAAATGCCGGTGCGACCATCGTCATAGTCACGGCACACGCCGGCGGCGGGTGCGACAATTTTGATGATCCTTTTGACATTTCATCCTGCGATCTCGATCACGAGATCTTTCAGGTCGCTAACGCGTTGCCCAAGGGACATGTTGATCACATCTTTGCCGGTCACGCACACATGGGCATCGCTCATGTTGTGAACGGAATTTCCATTACTTCAAGTTTTTCAAGAACGGCAGCATTTGGTCGCGTAGATATGACTGTCGATCGCAGTAACGGCAGCATTGTAAACAAGAAAATTCACCCACCAATTCTATTGGCGAATGAGCCAAGCTATGAAGGCATGGACTTATCACCCAACACAGCGGTGACTGCCATAGTCGATCAAGCGGCTGGTTCCGCCGCCGCCGCCAGAAGCGAAGCGATCGGCATTACGTTGCAAACAGCGTTTGATTTGGAAGGCAATCCAGAGTCTTCGCTGGGCAACCTGTTTGTCGATTCACTGCTTGACACCGTCGACGCCGATATAGCCATACACATCAACTCCGGCGGTATTCGTTCCAGCCTTCCCGCCGGCGAGCTTACATTCGGCAGCGTCTACGAGATGATGCCGTTTGATAACACGCTGGTGATTATCGAATTGAGCGGTGCAGAGCTACGGCAAGTAATTTCTGAACAAGTGCGCCGCGGGTCACACCGAGTTGGGTTTTCGGGAATGCGCGTTGAGATTAGTTGTTCGGGGCCTGCTACGAATGCAGATATGCAACTGTCAGATGGACGCACCATTGAGGATGACGACACAATCCGAATAGGCGTCGCAAACTTTGTGGCGCTGGGCGGTGATCGGGTGCTGGCATCGGTCATGCCGGAAGACGGATTTGCTTTGCGAGATGATGCTCCGCTGCTGCGCGATGTGATCATCCGTTCGCTTCAAAAGCGTGGTGGTTCGATCTCTGCTGATGATTTCTTAAGTGGCGATGAACCACGTTGGAATATGCCAGAAGCCGACAAATCAGCGTGCCTTACGAACTAAGCTGCTGAAACTAGTCCGCGCCTGTTGATATTGATCCGATCGCCCTGAGAAGTGATTCAATTTCGGCGTTGGTGTTGTAGTAGTGCGGTGAGATTCGCAGCGCGCCCGCAACTTTTTTCTTATCGTAGTCGAAAACCGCGTGCTCGCGACCCTGTGCTGATACGTTTATGTTTTGACTGCGTAGCCTGGTCACAATCTTAGTGGGATCGCAATCCTGTACCGTGATTGTCACGATACCGCCAAGCTCATCGTCATTGCCGAGCACGTCGACGCCATCGATTTCTGATAACTCACGTCGCAGCAAACTAACCAGGCTCGCTACGCGCGCCTGAATTGCGCCGATACCGATGCTGGTCGCGTACTCAGCCGCGACCGCGGTTGCCAGCACCAGCGACCAGGCGAACTCCCAGTTTTCAAAGCGCTTCGCGGAGTCGATGGCTTGGTAGCTATTCTCGCCCGTCCAGCTGGCACCGTGCATATCAATAAACAGTGGTTCGAGACCTTGCTGCAAGATTCGCTCGGATACATATAGGAAACCGCATCCTCTTGGGCCACGCAAGAACTTGCGCGCGGTTGCCGACAGAAAGTCGCAACCAATATCTCTTACGTCGAGGGGCATCTGCCCCAGCGACTGGCAGGCATCTACCAGATAGATCACCCCTGCGCTGCGGCAAGCTGCGCCAACCGTCTGAATGTCCTGTATCAGTCCAGAATTGGTCGGCACGTGGGTTACGCAAACGATCTTGGGGCGGTGCTGCTCGATAAGATCGATCATCTTCGACGTATCGACACCACCCTGCGCTTTGTCGGGCGCATGCATAACGCGCACGCCCAAGCGTGCTTGCAGGGACAGGAATTGAATCTGATTTGAGGCGTAATCATTACGCGTTGTCAGGATGACATCGTCGCGATTGAATGGCACTGCTGACAGCGCCTGGGCGAACGATGCCGTGGCATTTTCGGTGAACGCAATATTGCGAGCGCTGCCACCGATCAGCCTGGCTATTGACTGGTACGCGGCTGCTATTTCCTCACTTTTAGCGTCCTGCGCTTCATAGCCGCCAAGCTCTGCTTCGAGTTCAAGATGTGTGGTAATTGCACCCATTACGGGGGACGACATCAAAGATGCCCCGGCATTATTCAAGTGCACACGACTACTACATCCCGGCGTCTCGGCGCGCAGGCGTTGCAAGTCAATATGCCAATCTTTGTCCGGCGGCGTTTGTGCAGTCATGTAGTGTGCCTTCCTCCGAATTTTCTGGAGCAACGTCTGTTATGGATGCAGCGAGAACTGCGTCTCAAAAACCGACAATTTCTGGCTGATTTAGCCTCATTTGGGAGCAATATCGCATATTAAGTCCAGCTGCAGGTGCATATTCGATAATCGTCATCACAGGACCATTACCATGTGGATACCAACCCCACTCTACGAGCGCCTGCCGCAGTTCTGGTTCTTGCTCGGCCTGCTGTTCATCGCGAACGGCCTATATCTTGGCCTCGACTTCACGCTGGCTTTTGCTTATCTGGCAGTTGGTCTCTCGTGCTGTACGTATGGCATGGGCATCGCTCTGGCGAGGCTGGCGCACCGGACTCAACCGAAAGCTGTTGCACGGGAAGTCGACCTGGACGCTCCAGACCCTAGCGAGTTTTCGCAAGCCTGAAATAGATTAGCAATGAGGCCGCCAGCCCGACACCACAAATTGCCGCCGTGGTGAGAAAGAAGTATTGATGCCCTTCAGCACCCGGATAGTTGTCGCGCAGATACCCGCCGAGTAATGGCATGAATATATCTGGCGTAAACCCGATCGTTGAAACAACGCCTGTAGCCGTACCGGTTACCGCTAGTGGTATGCCGCCCTCTTCCAGCAACGCGAAATAAATGCCGCGCATTGCGAAAGTTGCAAGCAAGATGACGACGCCTACGACTACCATGACGGGAATCAGCTCAGTACGACCTGGAAGCATTGCGAAAACTCCGAATCCCGCAATCAGCGTCAGAAACAGAAGCGAAACTGATCTGGAAATACCCAATCGATCCGAGACGAATCCGGCCACAAGCGCCGCCGCCGGTTTAAAAAAGTTCTTTGCAGCCCCGATGGTAGCGCCAATGGTCACACTAAAACCGAGGACCTCGCTTGCATAAGGAGTAAAGCTAAACGTACCCCAATAGGCGCAGTAGCCGGTAAAGATTACGACGGAAATCAACCACACCGCGGGCAATCGCAAAACACTTAAGATTTGGCGCAGACCAACACTGCGTTTTTCTGCCTCGTTGCCATCTCGATCAACGGAGTCTTCCAGGCTAAACCATGCGATCACGCCGAGAAGAATCGTCAGGCTGGCGCACTGCACAAGTACCATCGACAAAGCAGAGTCACCGCTACCCAGATAATCGAATAGCTTTACCAAGGCGAGCATGGTCAACACCTCGCCGATACCACGACCCGACTCAAGTATGCCGAAGGCTCTTCCCTGCTGCTCCGCCGGCGCCCAGTTTCGGGTCACGCGTATCATCGCCCCCCAGAACAACAGTGTAATTGTTACGCCCCACAGGGCGTGAATCACGAGACTGATTTTGTAGCTTGGGAAAGTCGAGAAATACAAACCGGCGGCCCCGGTCGTAATCAAGGAAAGCGAAATTAGTTTTCGCGGCGAAACGCGATCTGCCAACCAGCCTCCCGGAAAATAGCAAATCATCGCAGACACGCCAAAGGCGCTCATCAGCGAACCAACCTGGGTGTAACTGAGTTGCAATGCGGTGGCTAACGGTATGGTGTATATCTCCTGCAGAAACGGCATTAAGAATATGATGCCGCCCGACAGGCTGAGAACAGACATGATCACCCAGCGCCGAACGATCGACATCAGCTGTCGCCCCTGAGCACCTGCGCTCGCACACAGGCACCGATGAAATTGCAGATGAGCCGTTCTGCATGAATCAAGGTCGTATTGCCAACGTCATGAGCCGGGGCAATCTCCACGAGATCCATACCTAATAGCGATCCTTTCTTCGCCAGTCCGTGGATGAGTTTTCGAGTCTGCATCCAATCGAGGCCGCCGGGGGTTTGTGCCAGAACAGCGGGCATGATGGTCGGATCGATTCCGTCTGCATCGATGGTCAGGTAGTACGGGCCGCCATTGGGTATCCGATCCAGAACCGCATCCATGCCAATATCATGCATCTCGTAGGCATCAATTATCTCGGCACCGTAGTCACGAGCATCTTCAACCTCGCCTGCCCGGGCACTGCCGATACCTCGCATGCCGATTTGCACAATCTTATCTATCCAGGGCATCTCGGATGCCCGTCGTATCGGGCTTGAATAGCCGTTCGTTTCGCCGTTTACTTCATGGCGCCAATCAAGATGCGCATCTACATGCACTAACGTTATCGGTTTATCGAAAACCTCCAACGCTCGTAGCACAGGTATTGGTATACCGTGGTCACCACCGAGTGCAATCAAAGTAGCGCCAGCCGAAAAAATCTTTCGGGCCGCTAGTTCAGCACGTCGATAATGTTCTTTGTGATCGTCTGGGGACGTAGTGACATTACCGCAATCGACAACCGTTACATCTCGACCGTCCAATAAGTAACCACCCAAATCAAAGTCATAATGATTGCGGGTGTATGCAACATCTTCGTCGTTAGGAAAATTTCGAATAGCGTCTGGTGCGTTGCTCTGATCGTTGGGAAATCCGGCTATGTCATAAGGCATGCCATAGGGAATACCCATGATCGCAAAATCAACATCAAGATCATCCAGATTGGACGCCAGCGGAAAATCGAGAAACGTTCTTGACCCCTTTCCGGGCGGCTCAATTAGCCTTGCACTCATCCCTGCACCTGTTTGCGATTGCTGCGTGCAACATAGCAAGACCATCGACGCATTGCGATTCTCGCCGAGAACACTATGGCTATCAGCTTCTGGCATACTAAGCGCGCCTATGCTCAGCGCACTCGACACCAGTATTATTTTTGCCTACCTGGCCACCCTGATTGTCATCGGTCTTTATGCCAGTCGCAAACAAACTAGCGTTAAGGATTTTTTCGTTGCCGGCGGTACCCTCGGTACCTTCTCCATTGCCTGCTTGTGGATGGCGTCGTGGGTGGGTGGCGCAGCGATTGTCGGTGGCGTGGCGAAAATTTATGAGTTTGGTGTTTCTGGCGGCTGGTACACAGTGTGCATGGCGATCGGCTGTCTACTCTTTGGGCTGTTTTTTGCGGCGCGCGTCAAGCGCTGGGGTGAGGAAAGACAGCTTCTTACCTACCCGGACCTTATCGAGTCACACTACGACAGCCGCACAAGAATCGTTGCGACAATTACTACCGCGTTGGCATTCACCGGATTTGCTGCCGGGCAACTTGCGGCGGCGGGTGCCATTCTAAGCACCTTATTAGGTTGGGACTATTCGCTATCGCTGCTACTAGCCAGCGGCATTATCATTGTCTATACGGCGACCGGTGGCTTTCTCGCCGTTACCTATACTGACTGGGTGCAGCTTATATTGCTGTTCGTTGGCGTCGTTTTCATCGGCATTCCCGTCGCCATTTCGAACGGCGGTACCTGGGAAGCAATGACGGTGGGGCTGCCTGCCGGTCACTTTAGCCCTACAGGTTGGGGTCTGCCGACGATGTTGGCACTGGGTGTTTCGATTCCCCTGAGTTTCTTCGTGGGAATGGATAGCTATACGAGAATGTTCGCTGCGAAAAATGAACGGATCGCACGGCGCGGTACGTTGTGGGCCGCCTTGTTTCTCATCCCATTGGTCATTGGAGCCGTTTGGCTGGGAATGACCGCGGCACTGCTGTATCCAAACGTGGAAAATAGCGACAAAATCTTGTCGCAACTTGTCCTGGACACTTTTCCAGTTGGCCTAAAAGGCCTGATGCTTGTCGCTATTCTTTCCGCGCTAATGTCTACCGCAGATATTTGTATATTGACTGCAGCAGCCAATGGCAGTTGCGACATTTATCAGCGCTACATCAATCCGAATGTTTCTCCCAAGAGGCTAGTATCTATAAGTATAGGCCTCGCCGTTGTAATTGGGGCGTTCGCAACGCTCGTGGCGTGGCAAATGCAGGACATCATTAGCATTTTACTATTAGCATTCACCATCAATTCCGCCGCACTGTTCATTCCAACGCTTGCCATGCTTGCCCTGAAGTCTGCAAACAAGGCGGCGGCATTTTGGAGTATCTCTTTATCCCTGGCGACAGTTGTCGCCTGGTACGCTGCATCGACGCTTGAGTTAGCGCCAATTTTTTCGCTGGATCCCCTATGGCCGGGCCTCACAGTATCGATTGCTGTGTTTTCCATTCTTAGTCTCACGGCCCGCAGCAAATGACACGAGTTGTCGTCGCAGAAGTTTCCACGAGTCCGCTTCGAACTCTGGACCTCGAACGCGAAATAATCGGGCCCGATGTCGATCTCGAATATTATGCGCACCACGGTTCAGATGAGGATCTCATTAACGCCTGTCGGGATGCTGACGTTATTTTGACTGACTACGCGCCGCTATCGCGATTGGTGCTTGAACAACTCAAGCGTTGTCGCCTGATCAGCGTAGCGGCTACTGGGTATAACAGTATCGATATTGAAGCGGCTCGTGATGCGAATATTAGTGTCTGTGCGATCGACGAATACTGCACCGACGAAGTCGCAGACCACACGATGCTCTTGATCCTCGCAACTTGTCGTCGCCTCACCGAATATCACGAGCAGGTTCAGAATCAGCATCAATGGCAATTCGATTCACTAACCGGCCTGCGCCGGCTACGCGATATGACGCTTGGCCTCATCGGATTTGGCCGCATCGGACAAGCTGTAGCCCATCGAGCTCAGGGTTTCGGCATGAGCATCATCGCCCACGATCCGTTTGCTGACAAAACGGCAGCGGCGGAGCTGAAAGTTAGTTTGTGTGATCTACAGGAACTCTACGCGAAGTCTGACATCATTAGCCTGCATTGCGGCCTGAATAGGGATAACAAGAACTTTCTGCACAGTAAGGCCTTTGAGCAAATGTGTAACAAACCCATTTTGATCAACTGCGCGCGTGGTGGCTTGATTGATGAAGCGGCTTTAGAGAAAGCCCTTGATGACGGTCAAATTTCGGCGGCTGGCCTGGATGTTCTGGATAGTGAGTCTCCACAACTTGGGTCTTCGACATTATTAGGAAGGCACAATGTTTTGCTGACGCCGCACGTGGCCTTTTACTCTGACGCATCGATGCTCGAGAATCGTAGAATCTCGGCCAGTAACATTCGTAAATTCCTGCACGGTGACCATGAAACGGTTCGAAAGTATATTCACCGGGCGAACAACTAGGAGACCGACACCTTGAGTGGAGTAGTTACGTTTGACGGTGCGCCACCTCCCGGCACGATCAATCTTGCAATCGGTCAGCCGTCGGCCGATATGTTGCCTGTCGATTTAATACGCAATGCCAGCGAATCATTTTTTAATGAAGCACAAGCATTGGAGTTTAACTACGGTGTCACCGAGGGTGACTCGCGGTTTCTTGACTCGCTGGCTAGGTTTCTTAGCAAACATTACGCTGCGCCTGCCTCAGCCGAGCAGCTGTTCACCACCGCAGGCAATTCGCAGGCACTCGATATGGCGGCAGTCGTTTATGCGAAACCAGGTGACACGGTATTCGTCGAGGAACCGAGCTACTTTCTTGCTTTCCAGATTCTTCGTGATCACGGGCTCAACATAGTCGGGATTCCAGTTGACGACGACGGACTATGTGTTGACGCATTGCAACAGCAGCTGGGGCAGCATTCGCCCGCCTTCTTATACACGATACCGAGCTATCACAATCCCGGTGGTCAATGCACAACTGCGGAACGACGACAGCAAATCCTTGGGCTAGCAGAACAACACGATTTTCTGGTTGTCGCCGATGAGGTCTATCAGCTGCTCTACTACTTCGACCCACCACCGCCCGCCTACGGCACCATGACAGCAAGTAATCGAGTTGTCTCGATGGGCTCTTTCTCTAAAATTCTTGCTCCGGGAATGCGGCTCGGCTGGATACAGACCTCTGCCGAACTACGCAACAGGCTTATGGCCAGTGGCTTTGTGAATAGTGGCGGCAGTATTAATCATTTCAGCTCGCATATTGTTCGTCACGCGATTGATCAGGGCCTGCTCGAATCACATTTGGGCCATCTACGAATAGCTTACCGATCAAGAGTTGCGGCAATGGACGCGGCGCTTAAGAAGCATTTTACTGGACTAGCGCAGTGGCAGCGCCCGGGCGGCGGCTATTTCTTCTGGCTTAAGTTTCACGACTCGGTTGATACCGGCAAACTTCGCGGTAAAGCCGCCGAACTTGAAACAGGCTTTCAGTACGGCGCAGTTTTTTCAAGTAAGGGAAATTTCAGCAATTGTCTTCGACTCAGTTTTGCACACTACAACGAGGACGACATTCAGGAAGGCATTGCACGCATGCGGCCATTATTTGATGATGCGCGCCCGATAGCGACGACCCTTGATGGGTCTGTCTGAGAGTTGTCGCGATGCTTTTGAAGCATGCCGATTTTCTACCGCGACGTACGCGTAAGAATCAAACAGGTCGATAGAGCCCACCGCAGTCCCGGGGATCCCGCCCTCCGCTGTCAGGGCACCAAGCAAATCACCAGGTCGCAGTTTGTTTTTCTTGCCACCACTGATTTGGATCGTCGTCATCGATGCCTGAAGTGTGTCGCGCGGCGCGTCCGGTATATTTCGCTGCTCAATGACCGCATCTGGCATGGTCTCGCCGATCTGTTCAAGTCTCCACTGCTCGCGTTCTTCGACCAGGCTTACTGCGACACCTTGTTTGCCGGCGCGTGCCGTGCGGCCGATTCTATGCACGTATACCTCCGCCTGTGGCGGCAGCTCAAAATTGAACACGGCGTCAATATCATTCACATCCAGTCCACGCGCAGCGACATCGGTCGCAACCAGTACACTTGCACTTCGATTTGAAAATCGCGCCAGCGCTTGTGTGCGTTTGATCTGATCAAGGTCACCGTGCAATGCGATCGCTCCAACATTGTTCTTCTGCAGATAGCTTGTGACCTCGGCGCAATCGAGCTTGGTATTGCAAAATACCAAATTTAGCTCCCCACCCCACGCACGCAGCGCGCGCAGCAGATCACTGTTGCGATTCTCACGGGTAACCGAACACCATGTCTGCACGATCTGTGGTGGCAACTCATCATCCGTAACGTCAACCGTTTTTGGATTGCGCTGCACCTTTGCACTCATGTCGGCCACTTCATCTGGATAGGTAGCGCTAAACATCAGCGTTTGCCTGTTCGCCGGCATGAATCTCAGAATGGCGTTTAATTCGTCGATAAACCCCATATCCAACATGCGATCAGCTTCATCGAGAACCAATGTCTGTAATCCTTGCAGCTGAATATTTCCATCACGTAGATGTTTATGTACTCGGCCAGGCGTCCCAACAATTATGTGCGGACTGCGCTGCAAGGAGTTCTTCTGTGTGCGTACCGGAGCCCCACCGAAAAGAATCGATATCTTGATATTGGGAATCGCGCGCGCGAGTCTGCGAATTTCTTTCGCTACTTGATCAGCTAACTCACGAGTCGGGCACAGAATTAGCGCCTGTGTTTCAAAAGAAGCCACATCCAGCTTGTTCAATAGACCCAGGCCAAATGCTGCTGTCTTACCACTGCCCGTCTTCGCCCGAGCAACAACATCCACGCCGTCGATGATCAACGGCAAGCTCTGCGCCTGCACCAGCGTCATTTCGAGATAGCCGAGATCGACCAGATTGCCGAGCAAAGCTGGGTTCAGGTCAAGCGAGCTGAAGTCTGTTGGAGAGCTCACCGTGGCCAGCGTGCCTTCTCGCAATAGTGCGAAATAGCGAATACATAAAGTGTAGGAGTGGATGCGCTCACCCGCGGGAGTATACGCGCATAGTCGCTCCATCGACTGTCAGCCCAGCAGCGAGGACGCGGCGGATGAGCTGCAACTCAACGCTATCGATATAAACGGCAACGCGTTGTAACTCGCCGGGCTAGAGCGTGAATGGCGTCGGCCTCGCAGGATCCAGGTTCTGCGCTCCAGCCGATACCTATACGGTTTTTCTAAGCTGCATACGGCCACCACCAACGATGGTGATAATTTGACATAATTATATTTTTTAGCATTACATATATTTGCATTGGCAAAATTTAATTCAATTGAAGCTCTGTTGCTGCAACGTGAAAATTGCTGCCTAATGCGGCTTATAAGCGCTCATCAAAGAACTGTCGATAATTCGTTGCCGGGGAGATAACTATTAAGGAACGCGCTCAAATCGTCGTGGTCGGCGGCGGAATCATGGGCGTCGGTCTGCTTTATCACCTCGCCGAAGAGGGTTGCACCGATAGTTTGCTGATCGAAAAGGGCGAATTGACCTCAGGCTCGACCTGGCATGCAGCCGGACAATGCCCGAGCCTGGTCGGCAACTATAATCTGGCCAAGATTCATGCTTACAGCAACTCCCTGTATCCCAAACTTGAGGAGATGACCGGCCAGTATGTGAGTTGGCATGCTTCTGGTGGCATCCGCCTGGCAAGGCACAAAGATGACCTCGAGTGGTTTAAATACCTGCATGGTATTTCGCAAAGTGTCGGTTTTGAAATGGAGATCATTGGCCCCAGCGAGATAAAGAATCTGGTGCCATCGCTCGAGCTTGACGATGTTATTGCTGCTGCCTACACCACCGGTGATGGACATGCCGACCCGTCAGGGCTGACACACGCAATGGCGCGTGCCGCCACCAATCTCGGTGCTTCTATCGAGCGCCACAATCGCGTCATCGACATCAACTTATTGGCCAACGGCGAATGGGAGGTCATCACTGAGAAAGGTAGAGTCGTCGCCGAAGTCGTGGTCAATGCTGCGGGCTGTTTTGCGCGGCAGGTATCGCAAATGGTTGGCAGCGACATGCCACTGGTCAACATGGAACATCACTACATTGTAACCGGCAATATTGCGGAATTTGAGGACAGCGATATTGAGTTACCGGTCATTCGCGACCCTCGAGCCTCCGCCTATATTCGTCAGGAGCAGAAGTCCGGCCTGATCGGTATTTACGAAGGCGAGCAAATGACCGAAGCGTGGGCGCCAAAAGGTTATCCATCCTGGGAATCGGATAGTGAGCTGTTCCCCGACGACCTCGAACGGCTAATGCCATGGCTCGGTCACGCGATGGAGCGCTTGCCGATTCTCGAAGAGGCTGGCATCAAGCGCATCGTCAATGGCGCTATCCCGCATCCCCCCGATGGCCCGCCCTACCTCGGTCCAGTCGCTGGTTTGAAGAATTTTTGGCTGTGTTGTGGCTCATCCTTCGGCATCGCCCAAGGCGCCGGTTGCGGCAAATACCTCGCTCAATGGATGTTGCACGGCGACTCAGAAATCAACATGACAGGATTTGACCCACGCCGCTTTGGTGTCTATGCCGACGCCGACTATGCCCGCGCGAAAGGATTTCAGGACTACCGCTTGACCTACGCCACACCTCTACCTGGCGAAGAGCTACCCGCAGGCCGCGCGCAACGCACCAGTCCATTGTACGAACAGCTACAGGCCAAAGGCGGCGTTTTTACAGAGACCTTCGGATGGGAACGACCGAAGTGGTATGCACCGGACGGCGTTGCTGAAGAGTACAGCTACCGTCGTAACAACGTGTTCGACATTGTCAGGGATGAATGTATGGCAGTTCGGGAACGCGTTGGCATTCTCGATTTAAGTGGCTTCGCCAAATACGATGTCACTGGCAGCGACGCTGAAGCATTTCTAAACCGTCTATGCGCCAACAGTATGTCAAAAAAGATTGGCGGTGTTGTGCTCGCCCACATTTTATCGGTGAACGGCCGGATTCTTGGCGAAGTAACTATCACTCGCATGTCAGACACGCATTTCTATTTGCTGTCAGCAGCCGGAGCAGAATTGCGAGATCTGGATCATCTGCTGCAAGGACGTAACGACGACGAAGATGTGGCAATCAACAACATCACCGACGACCGCGGCGTATTAGTTTTGGCCGGACCCAAGGCACGTGACGTATTAGCAACATTGACTGAGTCCGACTTGAGCAATGAATCTTTTCGCTGGCTTACAGCGCAGGAAATTTCAATCGCTGGCGTTCCGCTGCGCGCGCTGCGCGTGAACTACGTTGGTGAGCTCGGTTGGGAGTTGCATCCGGCGATGGCGGATTTGCCGCAGCTGTACGACGCGATTTTTGCAGCTGGAAAGACTGCCGGAATCAAAGATTTTGGCCTTTATGCCGTTAACAGCCTGCGTATTGAGAAGGGCTATCGAGGCTGGGGCGCCGAGCTAACTAATGAAGTTACGATGATTGATGCCGACATGGAGCGCTTCCTGAAACTCGACAAGGAAGACTTCACTGGCAAGACCGCTACCGTCGCTCAGGCAGAAGAAGATCGCACGCTGCAACTAATTTACCTTGAGGTCGATGCTACTGACTCCGATGTCCGCGGCAATGAGCCCGTTTTTCACAACGGTAAATGTGTCGGCCTTACGACGTCTGGGGGTTTCGGTCACTACGTTGGCAAAAGCCTTGGCTTTGCTTATGTACCTCCCGAGCTTGCTAATGCCGACACCAAACTCGAAGTCGGACTGCTTGACGAGCGCTGTGCAGCACATATCTTATCCGCACCGGCACACGATCCGCGCAACGAACGACTGCGAGGTTAACAATGTCTGATCTGCCCAGGAAAGCTGACGTTGTTGTTATTGGTGGCGGTGTTATTGGCTGTTCAATTGCGTATCACCTTGCACACATGGGCAGCTTCGATGTTGTCCTGCTCGAACGGCAACAACTCACCAGCGGTACAACCTGGCATGCCGCAGGATTGATCGGGCAACTGCGTTCCTCGATGAATATGACCAAACTTGCGAAGTACACAGGTGAGCTATACCAAGGTCTCGAGGCAGAGACGGGGCAGGCAACTGGCTTTCGGCAAAGCGGTTCTATTTCTATCGCGACCAATAACGAACGTTTTGAGGAACTCAAGCGCAACGCGTCGATGGCGAAAGTTTTCGACCTCGAGGTTAATGTCGTCACGGTCAATGACATCGTCGAGCGCTATCCGCTGGTTAACAGCGACGATCTGCTGGGTGGCATACACATCCCGTCGGATGGCTATGGCAATGCCGTCGACATTACGCAGGCACTTGCCAAGGGTGCTCGCAATAACGGCGCACAGATATTTCAAAACACCAAAGTGACGAGCATCAACAGCGATGCTGATATTGTTACAGGTGTATCAACTGATAAAGGTGACATTGAAGCGCGCTACGTCGTTATTTGCGGTGGCATGTGGTCACGCGATCTCGCGGCCAGCGCCGGAGTCAACGTCCCACTGCATGCCTGCGAACACTATTACGCGTTGTTTGAGTCCGTCGAAGGCCTCAGCCCGGACTTGCCAGTATTGCGTGACTACGACGCATGCACCTACTACAAGTATGACGCGGGCAAACTACTCGTCGGTGCATTTGAACCGTCCGCGAAACCCTGGGGACAGGATGGCATTGCAGAAGATTTCTGTTTCGATGAAATTGCCGGCGATTTCGATCACTTCGAACCCGTGCTGCACGATGCCATGCAGCGCATACCGGCGTTGCAGAACGCGGGTATTCAAAAGTTCTTCTGTGGCCCTGAAAGCTTCACGCCGGATGTCCGTTATCACCTCGGCGAATCACCGGAACTAAAGAACTGCTTTGTGTCGGCCGACCTGAATTCCATCGGCTTGCAGTCCGCGGGCGGTATCGGCAAAGCAATGTCGGAGTGGATTCGCGATGGCCATCCGCCGGCTGATCTTTGGGAAGTGGATGTACGCCGCAATATGCCGTTTCAGGGTAATCGCAAGTATCTTCGGGAACGCGTTAGCGAGAGCCTGGGTCTTCTGTATGCGACGCATTGGCCGTTTCGACAATACGCAACTGCACGCGGCGTGCGTAAGTCCGCTATCCACGATCGTCTAGCAGCGATTGGTGCCTGCCATGGCGAAGCCTTCGGTTGGGAACGCCCCAACTGGTACGCCACTGAAGGAACTGCAGCAAAATACGAGTACAGCTACGGTCGACAGAATTGGTTTCAGCATTCCGCGGCTGAGCACATAGCGGTACGAAACAATGTGGCTCTGTTTGATCAGTCTTCATTCGCAAAATTTCGTCTTGAAGGGCGCGATGCGATGCGCGTGCTCAACCGTGTTTGTGCAAACGATGTAGATCAAAGGCCTGGGCGACTCATTTACACCCAGTGGCTGAATGAGCGCGGTGGCATTGAGGCTGATCTCACCGTTACTCGTCTCGATGAACAGACATTTCTTATCGTCAGTGCGGCCGAAACAGAAGTTCGTGATTTTTCATGGCTCAAATCGCATATTCCAGGCGACGCGAATTGCGTGCTCACGAATGTCACCTCCGCAATGGGTGTCATCTCGATCATGGGCCCTCGCTCACGGGAGTTATTGCAATCCTTAACGCCAAGCAACCTGAGTCACGAGGCGTTTCCATTTGCCAGCAGCCAACAAATCGAACTCGGCTACGCAATTGTGCGCGCATCACGAATTACGTTTGTTGGTGAGCTTGGTTGGGAGCTCTATGTGCCCACGGAGTTCATGCTCGGCGTATATGACGAGATCGTCGCAGCTGGGAAATCATTTGACCTCGTGCATGCTGGCTATCACGCCCTTAACTCATTGCGAATGGAGAAAGGCTATCGTCACTGGAGTCATGACATCACAGACGAGGACACGCCATTGGAATCCGGACTCGGCTTCACCGTCAAATTCGATAAGCCGAGCGGCTTCATTGGTCGCGACGCGCTGCTCGCGCAGAAGGAATACGGTGTTAGCAAACGACTGTTGCAATTCAAGCTACAGGACCCGGATCCATTGATTTACCACAACGAACCGATCTGGCGGAACGATGAAATCGTCGGCCACATAACTTCTGGCGCCTACGGGCACAGTTTGGGCGCGAGCATTGGATTGGGCTACGTACATGTGGAACCGAAAGATCCCGCAAGCGCTGCGCTAGATGGCGTTTTTGAAATTGAGATCGCCGGTACGCGCTTTACCGCCGATGCTTCCCTAAAACCGATGTACGATCCGACTAATGAGCGGATTCGACGCTAGACACGCTTTAGGCGCTTACAGCGTTACGCTCACCGATTAACTTGAGAGCCGTTTCTACAGCGACCCCAGCATCACCACAATAGGCATCTGCACCAACAGCCTTGCCAAACTCTTCATTGAGCGGCGCACCGCCAACAAGAATGATGTAGTTGTCACGAATACCCTGCTCAATCATCGTATCCACGACAACCTTCATGTACGGCATCGTCGTCGTTAGCAATGCGGACATACCAAGAATATCAGCATCGTGTTCTTTGAGCGCTTGCAGATAGTTTTCGACTGGATTGTTGATACCAATATCGAAAACCTCAAACCCAGCACCTTCCATCATCATGCCGACGAGGTTTTTGCCGATGTCGTGGATATCGCCCTTCACTGTTCCGATGACCATCCTACCGACAGGTTTAGCACCCGTTTCAGCGAGTAGCGGCTTGAGAATCGCCATGCCTCCCTTCATCGCATTCGCCGCAAGCAACACTTCCGGAACGAACAAGATTCCGTCACGAAAATCAATACCAACAATAGTCATGCCATCGACGAGGCCTTTGTTCAGTACCTTTTCAGCATTCCAGCCTCTATCCAGCAATATCTGCGTGCCTTCGATGATCTCGTCACGCATGCCGTCGTATAGATCATCATGCATTTGTTCAACGAGTTCGTCGTCGGGCAATGTTTTCAAATCAATGTCGTCATCAATATCTGTCATGTCAGGCACGTCCTGCTGATTCTGCAGCTAGTGAAATTGGAAATTGTTCGCGTATCTTGCGGTCTGTTTCATCGCTAATATGCTTCGGAAAATGTCCGGCAAGGATTTCATCACGCTTTTCGATTGCTTGCTTGACTATTTCGGGCTTGCCATTGTCTGCCCAATCGGTAGGGCTCGAGCGGTCACTGAAATCCGGGTAAATATATTCACTCTGCATAACTTCGAGCGTTTTGTCCGAACCAAGGTAGTGCCCCAATCCACCTTCGCAAACCTGCTTCAGATTCTCGAAGGACAACGTGTCCTCATTCACTTCAATGCCGCGAGTCACACGTAGCGTTGAGCCCAGTATATCGTTATCCAACAGGATGCTTTCGGGGCACGCACCCAACAGGCTGGCATACATTCCAGCCGATTCGTAAATGATGTTGGCACCGGCCAATGCGGGTGGCAACAATGTAGACGAACGCTCAGCGCCACCTTGATAGTCAGGAAATTTCGAATCACTCATGCCACACGCAGTGCCGAACGGTAAGTCGAAATGAAGACTCATTTGCGCGCAGGCAGCTGATAGCAGTCCTTGTTCAGGCGAGCCGCCACTCATCGAGCCGGTCCGAAGGTCGGATACGAAAGGCCAGGTGCCAAGAATCGTTGGTGCTCCCGGCTTGATCGCGTTGACATACACGAGACCACCAAGACATTCCGCCCATGCTTGCGAAACGGCTCCAGCGAGACACGCGGGCGTCGTTGCACCGGCCTGCCCAGCGGATAACAACAATATCGGCATGCCACCCTCGACTCCAACTCGCAGACACTCAAGCGCGTCTTCAGCGAATTTCATCGGCGGCACAACAAAGCAGTTCGACATGCTGACGAACGGTCGCGCACGCCATTTTTCCTCGCCACCAGCGATCAGGTGCAACATCTCCAGCGTCTTCTCAAGGTGGCTGTGATGAACCCAACTGGCACCGACGTGTTTACTGGTACCAGTGACTGAGCAGTAGGTAGTATTTAGATCCATCTCAAGATTATCGACAACATCGCGAAGCACACACATGCGTTGAAACATGTGCAGGTGCTCGCAGGTATCGACGATGCGCGCCATGTCATAGAGATCTTGCGACTCGGATTCGCGATAGCTGTTATTTGCGGTGTCCGCGATCATTACAGCAGCACCGGCTGTAGAGAAATGGACGCGGCTGTCTGTTATTTGCAGATCGTGCTTTGGATCTTGCCCGTACAAAGTGAGATTGCGTTCCGCTTGCGACATTGCTTTTTCAACAACATGGCGGGGAAATCGCAGTCGTCCGTCATCGCCATACACGGCACCAACGGAGGTACAGGCTTCAGTGCAATGTGGTGTTGCGTCGGCAAAACCAACCTCATCAAGGATACGAAAAATATTCTCGTTTATCGCCGCGACGTCGGTATCGCTAAGCGGCCGGTAGCGGCCACCAAGTTCACCCGGATGAACAGGCTTCGCATCCTCAGCCAAGGGCGCGCTGCGCAATGCTTTGCGTGCTTGTCTGCCCCCAGCCCTTCGTGCCATTTCGACTCTTCCAAGTCCCCATTCAGGCGCCAATTCTCTACCTACTCAGAACGTGCTTCAATTGAATTCTGTTGTACAATTGATAAGAAATAATAATGCTAGCGAAGCGAAATTTATGCAGCGACGACTTCCTCCGTTAAACAGCCTGCGCACCTTTGAGGCCGCCGCCCGGCATCTGAATTTCACCAATGCCGCCGAGGAATTATGCGTCACTCAGGCCGCCATCAGTCATCAGATCAAGGCGTTGGAAGGCTACCTGGGAGCGCCGCTGTTCATTCGTTCACCGCGGAAACTCGAGCTAACCGAGACCGGGGCGAAGTTACTACCGGTTGTACAGAACGCGCTAGATACCATCGGCCATACGATTTCCACTATCCGCAGCGAAGACGATGTCGCGCCTGTATCACTTTCCGTCGCACCCTCATTCGCGGCTAACTGGTTATTGCCGCGACTTGATTCGCTCTTCCAGGAACATCCAACAATCGAATTGTCGTTGCGACACACGAACGCACCGGTGGATTTCACCATGCAAACCGTGGACCTCGCCGTGACCTACGGACAGGGAAAATGGCGCGGCTTGTTAGCCGAGTCAATTCTGGAGATAGATTTCTTTCCTGTTTGTGCGCCAAAGTTGTTGCAAGGCGAGAAGAGCTTGGCAAGCGCCAATGATTTGCGACACTTCACTTTGCTACATGACTCAGATCACCGTGCTTGGTCTGAGTGGTTCGCACTCGCCGGAGTCGACGACGTCGACCCAACTCGCGGCACGGTAATAGACGACACCAATGTCTTGATCCAGGCTGCAGTTGATGGATTGGGCGTCGCGATGGGCTCAGAGCCATTTGTGCGCGAACATATCTCCGCCGGTCGACTAATGCGACCATTCGAAACCATCCTGACGACAGATTACGCGTACTTCGCAGTGTGCCCGAGAGAGCATTTGTCCAGAAAAGAAGTGCGCCAGGTTTGGGACTGGCTAGTCCGTCAGGTCTAGGTGTTGTCGGCCTTCCGAATATAGGCATCAACAGCTACAACGCGATCAGCAAGAACAAGTAATGGATTAACATCGAGTTCGAGCAGTGAATCAGCGTGATCAACGGCGTAACGGCCGATAGCGTGCACAGCCTCAATCAACCCGGCTTTATCGCCGGCTGCTTCCGAACGATAGCCATCGATAAGTTTTCCAACTTTAAGTTTCGCGAACGCTTCCTCAACATCGCCCGCCTGTAGCGGCAACAGCAATGACGCAGTGTCATCGAGCAACTCAACCAGCGTACCGCCGGCACCGATCATCAAACTGAGCCCGAAGGTTTCATCACGGCTGACACCGATAATAATCTCTGCAACGACAGAGCCAAGCATTTCCTCGAGCAGAAATTGATCAAAATTTATGCTCATCAAATCCAGGGCAGCGGCTAGCGCCGCGCTGTCCTGCAAATTGATGGCCACAGCACCCGCCTCGGATTTGTGAGAAAGCTCAGCCGAAACCGCTTTCAGGACGACAGGAAAGTTCAGGGATTCAGCCGCGCTTAGCACCAGCGATCCATCACATAACTCGCCTTTTGGAACGCGCAGTCCGTAGCTGGCAAGTGTCGTCTTACTAGCCCATTCATCAAGTGTCACGACCGGTTCCGCATAAGGCTGCGGCGCCATTAGCGGAATCAAAGTAGCGGCTTGTTGCTGCATGCGGCCGATATGTGCCGCCGCTCGAATCGCGTACAGGCAATCTTCAATGCCCTGCATTGGCGCAAGGCCAGCCTCCTTCAGCCGCTCTCTTACAATCTTCGGTAAAGTCTCCGGAAGCGACGATACTATTACAGCTGCTTGTTTAGTCGCCTGCGCAGCAGCGACTAAGGCCTGCTCTGCAATTTCCCAGCCTTGGGTATCCGCCTCATCACCTGGCGGATAGTCGAGCACCAGCAACGTACAGTCGAATTCGTGCTGCATGACTTCCGTAAAACCCGCGCGCAACTTTTCGAAGTCACCCCAAACGTACATGTGGTAGTCCAGTGGATTCGAAACACTGACGTTTGTGCCAAGAATGTTCTGCATTCTCGCGGCAGACTTTTCCTCGAACTGAGGGGTTTGCAATTGCAAGCGCTCCGCACAATCCGCAACCAAGGATGCTTCGCCACCGGAGCAACTCAGTGATGCGATCGTATCGTCCGTCAGCGGACCGACGATGGACAAGAACTTGAGTGTCTCGAGAAACTGCGGAATCGTGTCGCAACGCGCAATACCGAAGCGACTGAACAGTGCCGAATACAAACGATCGGAACCGGATAGCGAGCCAGTGTGACTCCGTGTTATCTCTGCGCCACGCTTCGATCGACCGGCCTTTAGCGCGACAATTGGAATACCTTGCTGCAGCGCTTTGATGGCTGCTGCAGAAAAAGCGGCAACATCGGTAATCCCTTCGATGTGCAAGCCGATCGCTGTAACACGAGAGTCGAGTAGTAGCGCCTCAATATAATCGTGAATGCCCAAAGTGCTGTTGTTGCCAACGGAAATGACGTAGGCGATATCGAGGCCACGTTCATTCATCGTCAAATTTATGGCGATGTTGCCGCTCTGCGATATCAGCGCAACGCCGCTCTCAACACGATGGCTGCCATGCTCATCGGGCCACAAGGCAACCCCGTCGATATAATTTAGATAGCCATGGCAGTTTGGACCGATGACTGCCATATCTCCGGCGGCTTCGCGAAGCTGCCGTTGCAGCTCAACGCCAGCATCACCGGTTTCCGCAAAACCTGCGGCGAAACAGACGGCACCAGGCGCCGATTTTTCTGCCAGTTCACGAATGATGACCAAGGTAGCCAACGGCGGCGCGGCAATAAAACTCGCATCTGGAATTGACGGAAGCTGGTCGATACTCGCGACGCAGGGAATACCCTCGATCTGCTCTCGTCTCGGGTTAACAACCCAGAGCTCACCATCGAATCCAATCTCTTTGCACTGGCGAACGACTTTAGCGGCACTGTCACCGCCAAAAACCGCGACCGTTTTCGGTCTTAGCAATCGATCCAAAGATTCATGAATGGCCATGGTATGAGGGTAACGTCTTACACGCCTTTCCAGACGGGATCGCGTTTCTCGGCAAAAGCGTTGGCGCCTTCCAGTTGATCTTCACTGGAGTACAGAGTATCAACCGTTGCGAAGTCGCGGCCTGTTATGCGCCGCAACGCGGGCAGGAACTTCATGTCTTCAGCTTCGCGCACGACTTCTTTAATCGCCGCGTAAACCAGCGGCGGCCCGGACTCGATCAACCTTGCCACTTCCCATGCTCGGGTCATCAATTGCTCGGCCGCGACTATCTCATTAACAAATCCCCAGCGATTAGCCTCTTGTACATCCAGCCAACGCCCGGTCAGAAGCATTTCCATGGCGATATGATAGGGAATGCGCTTCGGCATTTTGATGGACGCCGCATCGGCAACCGTTCCCGAGCGAATCTCGGGCAACGCAAATGTCGCATGATCAGCGGCCAGAATAATGTCCGCACACAATGCGATTTCAAGCCCACCGCCACAGCAGATGCCGTTGACCGCACAAATAACAGGCTTATTGAAATTCTCGAGCTCCTGAATACCGCCGAAACCGCCGACGCCATAGTCCCCGTCAACATCCTCACCGCCAGACGCCGCCTTGAGATCCCAACCCGCGCAGAAGAATTTCTCGCCGCCGCCAGTAATGATCGCAACGCGCAAGTCACGATTGTCGCGAAAGTCCATGAACAAGTCGCCCATGATCTGACTGGTGGCACGGTCAATAGCATTCGCCTTTGGCCGGTCGATAATGACCTCGAGTATGCCGCCCTCGATTCGAGTTTTGATTGGCTGGTCACTCATGATGATCGCTCCTTCATGATTCGCTCCTTCATGATTCAAGCGGCCGCAATAATTCGCGACTGATAATATGTCTTTGGATTTCCGAGGTACCCTCCCAGATACGCTCGATGCGCGCGTCCCGCCAAATTCGCTCCAACGGCAGTTCCTCCATAAGGCCCATACCACCATGAATCTGGATCGCTTCGTCGGCGACGAATGCGAGCATCTCCGTTGCCTTGAGTTTGGCCATTGCCATATCGGCGTCTGTGACCGTTCCATGATCGTACTTCCAACCTGCTTCCAAAATCATGAGCTCAGCAGCCTTCATCTCAGTTGCCATATCGGCCAACTTGAAGGATACGCCCTGGAATTTGCCGATCGCTTGTCCAAACTGTTCGCGGTCTGCTGCGTATTCAACGGAATGAGCAAATGCACGATCAGCGCGTCCGAGACAAGTCGCGCCGACCTGCAGGCGTGTCGCACCCAACCACGAATTCGCAACCTCGAAACCCTTGTGCTCTTCGCCAAGCATGTTTTCCGCTGGTATTCGGCAATTGTCGAACTCGAGGATGGCATTTGTATAGCCACGATGGGACACATTGCGATAGCCATCACGCACTTCAAATCCCGGCGTGCCTTTGTCTACGAAAAATGCAGTGATCAGCGCGCGTTTACCGCGAGGCGTCTCTTGTTCACCGGTTTTCATAAAAACGATTGAAAAGTCGGCGATATCCGCATGTGAAATGAAGTGCTTGTTGCCGTTGAGCACCCAGTCCGCCCCGTCTCGCTTAGCAGTCGCTTTCATGCCACGCAGATCGGAGCCTGCTCCGGGTTCAGTCATGGCCAGGCAGTCCCAGGTCTCACCAGCAACGCAGGGCTCAAGGTATTTCTTTCGCTGTTCAGGGGTGCCGGCGCACAGGATATTCGACGGCCTGGCAACGCAGGTCCAGTGCAAAGCGTAGTTCGCTCTGCCCAGTTCTTTCTCGTACAGCAGCCAGGTGAGCGTATCCAGTCCGGCGCCACCAAATTCCTCAGGGATATTAGCGGCGTACAGGCCGATTTCGATCGCCTTGGCCTGTATCTCCTTGATCCGATCCATTTCAAGGATGCCGGTGCGTTCAACCTCAGCTTCGTGCGGGTAGAGTTCGTTTTCTACGAACGCGCGCGTCGTATCAACGATCATCTGCTGTTCCTCGGTTAGCGAGAAATCCATAGTCTTTCCTTTCAGCGCTGACCGACGAAGCGGCCAGCAGTCTCCGGTTTTTCAAGGTCGGCGTGAGCCGCCGCAATTACCATTAATTTCCTGGCTGCATCATCATCAGCTGCAACTACTCGTCCTGATTTCATATCGACATGCAGATACATCACTTCCAAAGAAGCCAACATGCGTTCATCGGCGGCCGCGTGCATTCTGTAGAACACATGTAGCCGCTTGGTATCGGCGAAAATGATTTGCACAGTCGCGTAAATTGATTCGTTAACAGCGGCCTCATCAAAAAACTGCGCATGCGTTTCCGCTGTGTAGTAACTGAAGCCCAGTTTGCCGTATTCGGCATGCATATCGATCACTTTCAACAACGCTTCGCAGGTATCGCTAAACACATGCGCATAACGGAATTCTGTCATGTGACCGTTGTAGTCAATCCACGCCGGTAAGACGTGACCGTTCCACAGACGCAGCGGCGCTGCATCACTTGCAGCAACGTCGTCACAGACGGCAGTCGCCAGGGTCTTGTCATATTCATTCAAAACTGCACCAGCACCCCAGTCACGCTCCTTTAAGGAACGCAGGATGCCAACCAGATTGCGGTCACGAATTCTTGTGAGCTCCTGGATCGAATGCTGCCCTGATTGGGCGTCGGATTGTTCGGCAATTTTATTGACGAGTTCTTCGTCGAGTTCAGGCACATCAGTAAGCCTCGACCATGGCCATTGCAATGCCGGGCCAAATTGTCGAATAAAGTGCGCCATGCCTTCCTCGCCACCCGCGAGGCGGTAGGTTTCAAACAGCCCCATTTGTGCCCAACGCAGACCGAAGCCGTACAGAATTGAATCATCAATCTCTTCGGTTGTTGCGATGCCATCTTTGACCAACCACAGCGCCTCTCGCCAAACAGATTCAAGAAAGCGATCGGCAATATGTGCATCAATTTCTTTACGCACCATCAGCGGCTTCATGCCGATCGATACGAGCAATTCGGCGGCGACCTGCACTAGCGCTTTGTCGGTTTCAGGACTCGCAACCACTTCTATCAATGGCAATAGATAAACCGGGTTGAAAGGGTGGGTAACCATTATCTGTTCAGGCCTGGCAGCATCCTGCTGCAGTTCGCTCGGCTTGAAGCCAGATGTTGACGAGCCTATGACTGCGCTTACTGGCACCGCACTCTGAATCTCGGCGATGACCTTGTGCTTGATAGCGAGCTCTTCCGGGACACTCTCCTGAACCCAGGCTGCATTCTCGACCGCAGCGCCAATTGTAGTTGCGAACGTCAGCGCGCCCTCTTTCGGCAGTACCGCGTCAGCCAGCGCCGGTGCGCTGCTTCGAGCATTGGCGAGAATTGCCGCAAGCGTTGCTTCAGCGTCGGGATGAGGGTCAAAGACACAAACGTCCCAGCCACTAAGCAGGAAGCGTGCTGCCCAGCCACCGCCGATCACGCCACCGCCAATTATTGCCGCGCGTTTTGACAGATTTTCTGTCGCGATCAACGCGGCGCCTGCTTGGTCAAAGCCAACTTTTCTCGAGTCGCTTCCGGCGTCATGACGGTCGCGCCCATGTCGGAGATAATTCGCACAGCACGCTCGACCAGCTGTGCATTGGTCGCCAACACGCCCTTTTCGAGATACAGATTATCCTCAAGGCCAACGCGGACATTGCCGCCGGCCAGAACGGCTGCGGCAACGTATGGCATTTCGTTCTGCCCCAATGCGAATGCCGAGAAATGCCAATCATCGGGAACATTATTTACCATCGCCATGAGGGTATTTAGATCGTCCGGTGCACCCCATGGAACCCCCATACATAATTGCACCAGATGCGGCGCTTCAATAATGCCTTCCTCCGCCAAGCGTTTAGCAAACCACAAATGACCCGTGTCGAATGCTTCAATCTCTACCTGCACGCCCAGTTCGGTCATCATGCGACCCATCTCGCGCAGCATGCCCGGTGTGTTTGTCATGACGTAGTCCGCCTCAGCGAAGTTCATCGTGCCGCAATCCAGCGTACAAATTTCTGGCCTTGAGTCAGCTACGTGCTCAACACGGTCCGCTGCACTCGCCATATCAGAAGCCGCTTCGTCATGCGGCATGGGTGCATCTGCCGGGCCGAACACCAAGTCTCCGCCCATACCAGCGGTCAGATTAATGACCACATCGGTATCGGACTCGCGAATACGTTCTGTCACCTCGCGATACAAATCAACGCGTCGCGACGGCGCGCCCGTCTCAGGATCGCGAACGTGACAATGCACAATCGCAGCCCCGGCTTTGGCGGCATCAATAGCGCTATCAGCAATTTCCTTTGGGCTACGCGGTACGTGTGGAGATCGATCTTGTGTACCACCTGAGCCAGTCACGGCGCAGGTAATAAAAACTTGTTTATTCATTTGCAGGGGCACGACATGTTCTCCAGATTTAAGACTTAAGGCTCACCGGCGGTCGCTGGTATCGGGTGGTTTGTTCGCATCATGATGGCGTATCCAGACCTCGAATGAGGCGATTGACGCAACATGACAATTACTCAGATTACAGCGCTTTGAGCATATTCCAAATATTATCGGGCCACAATACATCGCTCGGGAAGCGCGCCAGATTTCGTATTGTGAAACGCTATATTGCTGATGTCGCGCGACATCTCATTTGTTTGCGTATCATTGAGCGACACCCATCCTGAATAGTCGAAATGGTATCAACAGTGCGTTTACAGGAAGGCAAAGAAACTGATTCAAGCGAGTGGGCACTGCGTGTCGATCTCGCAGCAGCATTTCGAATCGCAGTTGCGTTCGATTGGCATGAATCGGTGGGCAATCATTTCAGCGCAGCGGTAACAGCCGACGGCAGCAAGTTTCTGCTTAATCCAAAGTGGCAGCACTTTGCGAGCATAAAAGCGAGTGACCTGCTGCTGTTGGATACCAATGATGCATCGATTATGCAGGGGCCGGATGCTCCGGATGCAACAGCCTGGTGTATCCACGGCGCAGTTCATTCCGTGCTCCCGGAAGCACGCGTGCTATTACATTGTCATCCGCCCTATGCAGCAGCACTTTGCGGACTAGAAGATCCATCAATCAAACCCATAGATCAGAACACCGCCCGATTCTTTAAGCGTGTCGCGATCGATGACAACTTCGGTGGCATGGCAGATGATGCCGAAGAAGGCCGGCGTATTGCTCACGCCTTTGGCGGTCACTCAACAATGATTATGAGCAATCACGGGGTCAGTGTTGCCGCTGCATCGGTGGCCGAAGCATTCGAAGAACTGTATTTTCTGGAGCGCGCAGCGAAAACAATGATGCTTGCCTACGCAAGTGGTCAGCCACTCAGGGTGATGGACGATGATTTGGCGGAGAAAACGGCCTTGGCTTGGGACGACTACCGCGGCATGGCGGATGCCCATTTCGAATATCTCAAGACTGAACTGGATAAGTCTGATCCATCCTTCCGCAACTAGGAGGCGCCAGTAAATCCCTTCGGTAATCCAGAGTCCGGCGTAAAGCCATACATCTCTTCGTTGGGTAACGCTTGAAGAAGAATTTCACGAACCGACAGCAGCTTCTCGACGTCGATGCCTGTTCGCACACCCATCGCCTCGAGCATAAATACCAGGTCCTCGGTAACAATATTACCGCTCGCACCCGGTGCGGCCGGGCAGCCACCCAAACCACCGAGCGAACTATCAAAGGTCGTTATGCCCTCATCAAGTGCCGCCAGCACATTGGCCAGGCCAAGACCGCGAGTATTGTGCAGATGAACACCGGTTAGTTTGTCATCACCTACCGCTCCCCGCACGAGCTTAATCAGCCGCCGTATCTGTGCTGGATTCGCGTAACCAGTGGTGTCGGATAATCCGACCTCAGCGCAGCCAGCTTCCATGAGCTGCTCCGCAAAACGGACGACGGCAGTCTCACTAACCTTGCCTTCCATCGAACAACCGAAAGCCGTTGATAGACTGCCTTCGAAATGCGGCCGATCGGCTGCCGGAATGTCCTTCAACATCGACGTGATATTGCGCACTTCCTGCAACATCTCGTCATGAGTGCGGCGTAGATTCTTCTGAATATGAGTAGCGCTTACTGAGAACGGAATTGAGATCTTGTGGGCCTTGGCGGCGACCGCATCGCGAGCACCGCGGAAATTAGGCACCAGGGCGGCGACGGTCAGCCCTTCAATCGTTCTCGCAAACTTTACGATCTCGCCAGTATCTGCAAGCTGCGGCATTGTTTTGGCAGGTACGAAAGATCCGACTTCGATCTCGCGCACGCCGGCGTCCGCCTCAGCCTGAAGCCACCGCTGTTTTGCCTCCGTTGGCATGATGGAGTCAATATTTTGCAGACCATCACGAGGGCCAACCTCACTAATTAATACGTCAATTTTTGCGCTCATAGGCGGCGTACTGTAACCCAAGTCTGACTGCGGATAGAATAGGGGGAAGCGAAAGCCCACTATTGAGACGGTCGCAACTTTGGCGTGGCCTCACACAACTTTCCCACTTAGGCTAAAGAAATGAACGAATCTGCAGAGCTTCCGCTCGACGGCATCAAAGTCATCGAGTTCTCACACATGGTCATGGGACCTTCGGCTGGACTGCTGCTGGCGGACCTTGGCGCACAGGTCACCAAGATTGAACCTATCAGCGGCGACAATACGCGTCGTCTAAAGGGTTCCGGGGCTGGCTACTTCAGCATGTATAACCGCAACAAACGCAGTATTTGTGTTGATCTTAAATCGGAAGCTGGAAATTCCCTGGCGAAAAAACTGGTCAGCACAGCGGATGTCCTCATCGAGAATTTTCGACCCGGAGCGATGGATAAGCTTGGCTATGGCTACGATGAACTGTCGGCCGACAATCCGCGATTGATCTATTGTTCGGCCCGCGGCTTTTTGAACGGTCCCTACGAACACCGCACGGCGCTCGACGAAGTTGCGCAAATGATGGGTGGGCTCGCCTATATGACCGGTCTGCCTGGGCGACCAATGCGCGCCGGTGCATCAGTTATCGATGTGAGCGGCGGAATGTTCGCAGCGATTGCCATCCTGGCCGCACTGCAAATGCGCCATCAAACAGGGCGTGGCCAGCAAGTGGCCAGCTCTCTTTATGAAAGCACTGTGTTTCTGATGGGACAACATATGGCGCAGCAGGCGGTCTCGGGACAGCCGGCACAACCCATGTCTATTCGCACCGCCGCCTGGTCGATTTACGATATTTTCAACAGTAAGGACGAACAACAGGTGTTCGTCGCGGTCGTTAGCGATACACAATGGCGTCTAATATGTGAGCACTTCGATCTCAAAGAGCTCGCCGACGATGAAAGCCTGGCCACTAACGCCGAGCGCGTTTTGCAACGGGAACGCATCATTCCTATTGTTCAGGAACAATTTTCACGCTTCACGAAAGCAGAACTAATGAGCAAGCTGGAGACCTGCGGCTTACCGTTCGCCGGAGTTGGAAAACCAGCGGACCTGTTCGATGATCCGCATCTTTTGCAATCAGGCGGATTGTTGGACGTCACCATCCCAGGAGGCGAAGCGACGCGACTGCCGGCCTTACCAATTCAAATGGATGGTAAGCGCCTCGGTGTCCGCAGAGACATTCCCGCGCAAGGCCAGGACATAGATGAAGTCCTGAAAGAAGCAGGATTTAGCGGCGATGAAATCGCGGAGCTCATCACATCCGGAGTCGTTGCGGCGGCGCCGAGCGACTAGCATGCGGAGAAGCACACAATGACAACAAGCAGTTTTGGCGAGTTTCGGCGCGGCTTCAAACCGCTGTTGGGTGCGGTGATCGGCGCCGGCTGCGGAATATCATCAATCAGTTTTTATACCCACGGCGTATTCGCGAACGCTATTTCGACAACGACAGATTGGAGCATGAGCCAGATTCAGCTCGGCGTAACCATCATGATTTTGATGCCGGTAATCACCGCGCCTGTAATCGGTTGGATGATTGATAAATTCGGCGCAAGACGAATCGGTTTATGTTCGATCCCCATCTACGGCCTTACGCTGGCAGCGTTCGCGCTAACCGACGACACAATCGCTTCGTATCATTTGTTGTGGGTATGTATGTCGCTATTGTCCGCCGGTACTTTGCCCATAACCTGGACGCGAGTAGTAAGTACCTGGTTCGACCGGCGTCGTGGTCTTGCTCTGGGAATCACCCTGGCTGGCACCGGTATCGCGGCGACCCTCGCACCTTCATACGTAACATCGTTGATCGCAGAATACGGTTGGCGCAACGCGTATGCAGTTTTGGCTCTTACGATCACGGCCATCTCCTTACCCGGCGTCTATTTCCTCTTTACAGAGCGACCAAATCCTGGCGCCGAGTCGGGCGCGCCCGATGAAAGCGCAACACTTAGCGGCATAAATCTGGCAGAGGCACTGCGGGGCTACCGCTTTTGGGCAATGGGTATTGGATTATTGCTGGTAGCAGCAGGCATCTCGGGCCTTATCGTTAGTCTGGTTCCACTGCTGGTTAAAAAAGGCCTGTCCGCAAGCAGTGCCGCCGGCTACGCCGGACTTATCGGCGTAAACGTCATTCTCGGGCGCTTGCTTGCCGGATACCTTATTGATCGATTTTGGGCACCAATGATCGCTGCCATTTTCCTATGTGCGCCTTGCGTCGCGGCATTGATACTAACCGGTTCGGAAATCGCACCAGCCCTGATCATAGTTTCGGCGCTCATTATTGGTCTGGCAGCGGGAGCTGAGTTGGATTTGTTTGCTTACCTGACTGGCCGCTTCTTCGGACTCCGTCACTATGGTGCGCTTTACGGAGGTCAGTACGTGTTCTTCTCAATTGGGGCCGGCATAGCGCCGTTTGCGTTTGGCCGCGCGTTCGATCACTTCGGCAACTACGATCAAATACTGCTGGTTGTCGCTGGCATGTCGGTCGTCGGCGCGTTGCTCATGTTAACGTTGGGACGTTACCCCGATTTCAGCGACGCGCCTGTCGCTCAAGATGCAGCTTAAGTCGTTTTGCAATACCGTCCGCCGCAATCCTGATCTCTGGCACGAACCTCTGTGCCGCCGTCGTTAAGTTCATCGCCGTTCGCGCGTATCGAATAGTTACCGCACCTCGAACTTCGTCATTTTCCGGCATGATCGGTACGGAAATAGCGGTCAGGTCGGAGTGTCGTCTATGGCGATGATGCACTGAAAAACCACGACGGCGAATCTCGCTAAATTTGCGCTTTAGCGGTTCACGTTGATGAACAATTTTATCGTGCTTGCGACCCATCTCGGCCAATGTATCTAGAATCACATTGCGCCGGGACGGACTCATGTAAGCAAGAATACAAATGCCGGAGGCAGTGTGAAGAATAGGCATGCGGTAACCGCTGCTAAAGTTTTCGATGGCCAACGGACTCATATCATCAGTATTGTCTCTGATAACCAGGTCAATGCCCGAAACCGTTACAATTGCGACTGGCCAGCTTAGTTTCTTCGTAACTTTTTTGAGAAACGGCCGGCTTAGGTGTGCAATGTGCTCTTCGTCCGTAAAGCCATCGCTCAGGACGCGGACTTTCTGCGTAATTCGGTAACGCTGATCAACATTGTGTTGATCAATCAAGCCCTTTTCAGTCAAGGTCTCGAGAATGCGATACACCGTCGCTCTGGGTATTTCCAATTCGCGCGCGAGCTCAGACGCACTCAAGCTATCGCGCCTGTTGAGCAGTATTAATACATCCAAACCACGGCTTAGTGAACGAATCATTTTTGACAGTCGTTGCTAACAGCACACATCATAGCGAAGATCATCAACGCTTAGGAGTTCATTTGATATGAAAACACTTTCTTTTTTCCTGCTGGTATCGCTCGCGGCAGCCGCAGATACAGGCTGCGTTGAAGGTAATTGCATTGACGGAAATGGACGTATGAGCTACGCAGACGGCTCTGAATATACGGGTGACTGGAAGGATGGCAAGCGACATGGCCAAGGGCATCAGCTGCGCGCGAACGGCGGATTGGTTACTGGAGCCTGGGTTGACGACGAACCCCTGGGACACGGCACCTACACGTTCACCAACCGTGCCAAATATGCAATCGAATGGACTGGTGACCAGCCGCAAACTGATGGCCCATGGGCGTATTCCAACGGCGGAAAATTTGTTGGTGGCCACGACAACCGTGAACATCCGGAAGGTGTCGTCATGTACAACGATGGCGGCATCTACGTTGGCGGCTACGATCACGGCAACAAACACGGTAAAGGGGCGTTTTACTATCCCAGCGGCGGCATGTATAGCGGCGATTGGATTGGCGGCAAACCCGGCGGCCACGGCATGTTTGTATTAGCGAATGGTGGCGTCTTTATCGGCGCGTGGGTAGACGGTATGCCTAACGGCCACGGTATTCTGACCAATCCGGACAACAGCATCAAAGAAGGTCTTTGGAAAGATGGTCAGTTTATCGGCAGTTAGTTCATCCGATCGATTAGCCGCGCCAACTCGTCCGGCTCGATCACCGCACTTTCGGCAGGACCTGGATAGTTCTTTGCTGCAATATCGGCACGAAATGCGCTTAGTGCTTTGACGCGTTCGTCGACGATCTGAGCTCGCAGGCCAGCGATATCTCCGTAGGCACGGGCGTGGCGCGGCAAACGCTCGCTTTCACCACAAACATCTGATGAGAATAAAAACATGACATCGGCGTCTGCACCGGATCCGAGCGATACGGTTACCAGGCCTGTACGTTGATTAATTTCCTTCATGACCTCTGCAGGGATCAACTCACACTCAACGCCGAAGGCACCCGCATCCTCAAGGCGGCGAAACTGATCCCATAGTGCCATTGCCTCGTCAGCCGTTTTGCCGATTGCTCGAATGCCGTTGTACCAGGTCGACTTATTCGGGATGAAACCCAAATGTCCCATGACAGGAATTTTCTCATCAGTCAGGCGACGAACGGTTTCTGCACGGCGCCCGGTAATGATCGCATCAGCACCTTCATTCAAGGCGGTATAAGCAGCTGCCAACATTTCATCGTCAGTAACCGCGCCGCAAAAATCGATAGCCGCCGTAACGAATACCTTCGAAGTTCCTTCTCGAACCGCGCCGACGAATGCCGAACGACACACGATCATTTCGATCCCGGCGACCTCAGCTGCACTACCCTCCTCAGCCGACTCGGCCGTTACCTGAGCCGAGTGCGCGTTACTGCGCCGTGATGCGATCAGGTGACCGACCGTCGTGCTGCGCTCAACCTGCAATCCGTTGTGATCAAATATAGTCGTCATCGCACCTGCCTGTTACGCCAGATCTGCGGGCAATATCGCCGCCGGAATATTCTGGTAGCAAACCGGCCTCAAGAATCGCCGAATCGACATCGTGCCGACTGATGTTGCACCGAAATTGGTTGATGCAGGAAATGGTCCGCCGTGCACCATCGAATCACAGACTTCAACGCCCGTTGGAAAACCATTCGCCAGTATTCGGCCCGCCTTTCGCTCCAGCACCGGCAGTAAGGATTGCGCAAGCTCCGTATCATCATCATCCATATGCAGCGTACAGGTCAGCTGACCCTTGAGCGCATTCGCGACGGCCAACATTTCCGCTTCGTCTTCCGCGACAACCAGCATACCGAGCGGCCCAAACACTTCCTCACCGAGCTCTTCGTCTGCCAGCCACTCCTTCGCGGTCGTTGCGAACAGATAGGGTGTTGCGTTGCGGCTATCGCAGGACGTACTGAGTACTTCCCGAACAGTTGAGCTTGCCTGCAGCCGGTCGCGGCCGGAATGAAACGCGCTCGCAATTCCATCGGTCAACATCGTTTGTGCGGCGACTTCACTCAGTGCGTCTTTTGCCGCGCTTGAGAATGCCTCTGCGTCGTCTCCACCGATGACAACTGCAATTCCCGGGTTGGTGCAAAACTGACCCGCACCCATCGTCAATGAACCTGCCCAGGCACTTGCGATTGATTCGCCCCTCGCGGCAACGGCCGCAGGCAACAGAAACATCGGATTGACGGAACCTAATTCGCCGTAGAATGGAATCGGTTCAGGGCGCGCGGCACATAGAGCATACAAGGCCCGTCCACCAGCAAGTCCGCCTGTGAAACCGACAGCCCGTATCAGCGGATGAGTAACCAATGCATGACCCACAGAATTATCGCCGCCTTGAATCTGTGAAAAGACCCCGGGGTGAAGGCCGCAGGTCTTGATTGCTGCATCAATGGCTTGTGCCACGTAGTCAGAAATCCCTGGATGCGCGTAATGCCCTCTTACGACAACCGGACACCCTGCTGCCAGCGCGGCCGCCGTATCGCCACCGGCCGCCGAAAACGCCAGCGGAAAGTTAGATGCTCCAAATACCGCTATCGGGCCAATCGGACGTTGCATGAGTCTAAGATCTGGTCGAGGTGCCGGCTCGCGGTCGGGTTCCGCCGCATCAAATCGCCGATCCAGATAATCCCCTGCCTCAATATGGTCAGCGAACAACCTGAACTGTCCTGCTGCCCTGCCGCGTTCGCCATTCAGACGCATTTCAGGCAGACCCGTCTCGCGTACTCCGATCGCGGTGATGTCTGCTCCACGCGCCTCTAATTCTGTCGCGATCGCACGTAAAAATGTGGCTCGATCAGCCCTGCTTGAGCTGCCGTAGGACAAGAACGCTTGTTCCGCAGCTTTTACCGCAGCGTCGACATGTTCGGTAGTACCCACCGCAAAAGTATCGACCTTTCCTGTAAGCGGTGTGTTTTCAAATGTTGCGTCAGTGCCGACCCATTCGCCGGCGATTAAGTGTTTTCCAATTAGCATGTTTTTTCCTTTGGGCGGCCGCCGAGCTTAACATCCAAAGTCACTCTATGACTAAGTTACCTATCGCCACACCGTTGCTCTGGTGCTACGCTGAATCGAAGTCTTCAGGCACACAAATGAGAGTAAATACGATGCGCAGCCCTCTTCTTGCAGTGATCGCAGTACTTCTAACATTGCTGATTGCGAAATCATTGTTCGCCGATACGAAAGTGCAGCTTCGTATCCTCGAAACAACCGACATCCATACCCATATTGTTGACTACGACTACTTCCAAGACCGGCAATCTGCAACGGTAGGACTGGTTCGGACC
>CAJQPL010000003.1 GCA_905480215.1 uncultured Woeseiaceae bacterium
TGCAGATCGGATGATGCTTCACCAGCACGTCGACTTCCTTGGTCATAGCCTCGATGTGTTCTCGCAGTTCGAGCAAACGCATGTACATCCGTGGAATGTCTGCTTTTGCCTTTAGCGGTCATTCAGTGGCAGCGGCTTGAGCGTCTGCTTTCGAGCGCTCACCAGCCGCTCGTTGTAGTACTCAATGCAGTAGCCTAGTGGGAGATGGGACTTGTCTTCACCATTCACACCCAGAAAAGTGGTCAACGAGAAACGAGTCTTGGAAGCGATCCGGCCGATGCGATTTTGGCCACCGCTCTCGGTGTCACCGACGAGCACTCCATATTTTTTCCGGCATTGGTCTACGGCAGAGTGATTGGGCTCATCTACGCCGACAAAATCGCAGTAGACGCCTTGCCACAAGATGAACTCGCCATACTCGTCGCTCGCTTCGGCGCCGCACTAGCCACAACAATTCTACGCTCACAGATTGAACGTTTAGGTTTCCACCCATACCGGTACGTAAAATCGTTGTTTACGCACAGGGTCTGTGCAGGTGAGTTTAGTAGGTTCGAAGTTCCCCGATTTCAGACTCCACTGCTTTGAGAATTTCATCACTGGCCACCAAATCTTTCATGGTGTTGTGATCTTTGTACAATGGCCTATCTACATCGAGAAACTCGACATGTTTGCGGACAGTTTGCTTGGCCACTTGAGTTCCCTTACCGGGAGAATAGTCTCTAAAGTCCAAGCCTTGTGCAGCAGCCATGAATTCGATTCCAAGCACCCCGTGGGCTAGTTCAATAATTTGGCGAGTTTTCATGGCCGAGTTCATCCCCATGGAAACAAAGTCTTCCTGATCTGCTGCGGCAGGGATAGATTGAGTGAAGGCAGGCGTCGACAAGATGCGCTGTTCTACAATCTGCATGTCTGCGGTGTACTGACTGAGCATTAGTCCCGACATCAATCCAGCATCTTTGGTCAAGAACGGCGGAAGCCCCACACTGAGAGCCGGATTGGTCAAGCGGTTTAGCCTTCGCTCCGAAAGCACGCAAACCATACATAAGGCTGCTCCCAATGTGTCGATGGGCAAGCTTACGGGCGTCCCCTGGAAGTTTGCACCCGACAGTACCAGATCCTCATCGGGCAAGAAGATGGGGTTGTCTCCCACACCATTGGCTTCGATTTCGAGCTGGCTTCTCGTCCAGCGCAATTGATCACGAGCCGCACCGATAACCTGGGGCGTTGAGCGCATACTGTAAGCATCCTGCACTTTGACCTTGGCTTTGCCAGTCATCAGGTCAGATCCATTCATGATCGATTTGAGGTTTGCAGCTGAAGCCACTGCCCCTTGAAATCCTCTTTTTTCGTGCAGACGTGCGTCATATGGCTTCATGTTGGCCTTGAGTGCCTCCAAGGACATGGCTGTGGCAATTTCGAACTGCTTGAGCAATCTTTCGATGTCAGCCACTGACAGGCAACCGATTCCGTTCAAGACATTTGAACCGTTGATGGTCGCCAAGCCATCGCGGGCTTCCAGCCCAGGAACGGGGACCCCCGCCTTGGCCATCGCCTTGTCAGCAGGCATTCGGGCCCCTTCGTAAAATGCTTCTCCTTCACCCATCATGAGCAATGCAATTTGACTCATGGGCGCCAAATCGCCACATGCGCCAACCGAACCTCGCTCACAAACAACTGGAGTTACACCCTTATTTAGTAGGGCGATGAGCGTTTGAGTGATCTCTATTCTGCAGGCTGAATTACCGTGGGAGTGCACGTTTGCACGCAGCAACATGGCCGCTCTAGCTTGCTCAATTGGAATGGGGTCACCAATTCCAGCAGCATGGTTATAGATTAGGTAGCGCTGAAAGTTTTTGGTTTGCTCTTTGTCGAGCATCACTTCAGAAAATTCGCCAATGCCGGTATTGACACCGTACATGATCTCACCAGCCTCGAGTCGCTGATGAATAAACTCGCGGCAATGTTTGATGCGCTCGATTGCATCAGGGTGTAGCTCGACGGCTTCGCCATGGCGAGATACAGATTCAATTTGTTCGATTGTTAGGTCTTTACCAGTAAGAACGACGGTCATGGGATACCTCTAAATTGCATTGGGCTCGGGTGTGCATAAATGAAGAGCATTGCCCCGAGCATAAACCAGGGTCAATCGCTCCCACCCGCCCCGCTGCAACTGAAGCCTTCCCAGTCCGCGTAGGAGACATTATGGACAGAGAGCTCAAAACGTCAAGCTTTTATGATCTAAGGAACATAATAGCGTTCATTCGACACACGACTTTTCTTTCAAATTTTGTGCCCCTTATCTGCCTGACTTTGAAAAGGATCCAACAAGCAGTGCGGTCGTATAGTGACGCGCTTGCAATCCATCGAATCAATATCTTATGGAATTACATTCCTCAAGCACCCAACTCTTCAGCTCGGCAAAATAATCAGACCCTGTGTGCTCGGGTCGCTGATGAAACCAGCCGATAGTTGCCATACCCCGGACCAACAGAAAGGTCGACAGCATTTCAACATCTCGCTCCAACAAGGATCTGTGTTCGCGATAGCCTTCCAGCAAAGCAGCGCAAAGTGCCTCAAAATCCGAAGCTAACCTGTATTCGATCAGTACTGACGCCACATCGTACATGTGCCATCCGTATGCTGAATCGTCGAAATCAATCAGTGCCAGATCACCCTTTTGTAGAATGACGTTATCGGGATGCAAGTCGGAGTGAATCAAACTGAAATTGTCGGGTCTCTCGCCGTACTTATTGACTGCGGCACGAACATATTCTCTCGCCCGCAGCAACGTCGCTTGTTCGGCTTGGGTCAGATCCGCGTGTTCCCAGAACCGCCCCCAGAGCGGCGCCTCTCCCAACAGACCCTCAAGATCCAGTCGACGCCTCTCAAAACCGGGCGGCTCCTTCCAGCACGTAGACTGGTTGTGAATAGTTGCTGCGATTTCGCCCATATTGAAAAAAATTCGCTTTCGCTCTGAGCTTTCGAGCTTCGTTTGCAGGTGATCACTCAGGAGCGTGCCTTCAAGCCAGGTCGTCATCCCTGCGTAGCGCTGTTCACCGGTCTCGGGGATATCGATTAATTCAAAGCGTTTACCCTGACTTGTTGCGAGTGAATCCTGAACCGCTATACCAGCATCACTCAGCGCCCTAACCCAGATCCGCTCCGATTCGAGTTCCTCTATTGAGTTGTAACCCGGCCGGTGAAGCCTGAGGACATAGTCGGTATCGCTGTCGCGGACTGCGATTCGAAAGGACACGTTCTCGGAATGCGCAACGAGCTTGATATCGAGAGGCTCGACTGAAAATAACTCAAGGGCCTTCACTGCCGCGGACGTATATTGGGAATCAAACAGTGCTTTGTTCATCTGAATCTTTCATTGCCCTCAGCGACGATATTCAGCACCGCAATACGGCAGTCATGAAGCGTTCGCTGCTGGCGGATTCGTCTTCGTCACGCACGCATTCCGTCCATGCATTCGTCGAAGGCGCCCAGGAATTCGTCCGCATTCGCATGAGAAAACACGAGTGGGGGCCTGATCTTCAACACGTTATTGAATCTCCCCGAATAAGATACCAAAAAGCCCTTATCTTTCAGGCTTTCGGATAACGAGTTTGCCAATGCGGCATCGGGCTCCCTGATGGCGTCATTCTTTATCATCTCTACGCTAATAAAAAGACCGCACCCACGCACATCGCCTATCACGCTGTGCAAGTCAACGCGGCTCTCGAGTTCGCCGGCGAGTCTGGCACCTACTTCAGCCGCATTCTTGAGAAGCTCCATGCGTTCGATTTCATCGAGCACGGCCATTCCAACAGCTGCTTGCAAAGGAGTCGATGCACACGTATTGAAATAGTCCATCTCAGCGCGGAAGGTATCCACAACCTCCCTCCTTGCCGCTGTTGCCGCGAGTGGCAGACCGTTGCCCATCGGCTTGCCCGTCACGACAATGTCCGGTTGAAATTGTGTTTTCTCATAGCCCCACCACAAGCCTGTTCTTGCGTATCCCGACTGAACTTCGTCTGCTATGACCAGGCCGCCTTCCCTGTGCACCAGATCTGTGACTCTGGACATAAAATCCGACGGAATTTCCGGCAAGCCTTCGTTGGCAAAGATCGAGCACATGATGAGAGCCGCGAAACCGGTCCCTGCCGTCTTCAGGCTCTCGATGGCCACCGCGACGCGAGCGAGATACGCCTCACACAGTTCTTCTTCGCTCAGTTCTTCTTGAAGTGGCCTGTATCGTTCAGGAAAGGGAAACCCACGGATTTCACCCGTTTGCTTAGTTGCGTGTCCTACATTGGTAAGCGAACCCACCAGCTCGCTATTTCCATGATAGGTGGCATCCGTGCAAATGAGGCCACGCTTTCCCGTGAAAATGCGAGCCATTTGAATAGCGACTTCGACCGCCTCGGTTCCGCTACAGCTGAAGACCACGCTCTCAATACCATCATGATGGAGCCCCGCGAGCCGTTCGGCAAAGGTCACAACACCTTCATTAAGATATCGGCTGTGTACATTCAGAGTGGCCTGTTGCTCAGCCATGGCGCGTACAACAACCGGATTGGCGTGGCCGACGCAAGGCACGTTGTTGTACATGTCGACATAGCGGCGCCCGTCCCTGTCGTACAGATAAACACCGTCGCCTCGAACGATCTCAAGCGGCGTGTCATAAAAAAGTTCTGCGCCGGAACCCAGGGCCATATCCCTGCGGCGCTGCACTGTGCCTGTTGCCATAGGTGCATATCCTCGCACATTGAGGGATACAGGTGCCGGAAGAATTGTCGCCCAAATCCACCTAGCGCTTTGCTGTTCAGTTGCTCTTGCGACTATGCAGGATTGAGCTTTGGCCGGCGATGCCGACCTTGGAATGAAGCTGCTTCGCAGAACCCAACCCTGCCTCAATATCAGAAATGAATATAAGGTCCCACCGTAGCCGTTTACGGCCAGAAGCGGTCACACGCAACCGATGCTTCAATTGGCACACGGCTTGGGTGACAGTTGCGTACTGGGCATAACCGCCAGGTCACCGGCATCTACAATTGACGTGATTTCTTCGTCAGCGCCGTCGCCCCCGTAGCCACTGCATGCAATGAAGTTCGAACGCTGGAAATAGATATTCCAAAGATTGTCACGCTCCTGATACCACGGCACTAATCCTAGTTCTGTCAACGACTCAATGTTTCTCGAAAAACGTAATGGACCGGCATCGACCGGATGCAGACCCAGGTCGGCAGCAATCTGTCCCGTTTTTTCCTTCGCGTAGCGATAATTCGAAGCAATGGGAATGCTCACAGGCCCGCCGGCGGACGACGGATCATCAATCACGTGTGACCAAACAGTCAAAAATGCCTTTGCAACCATTGCATCCGGATTCCAGCCCTGAATAAGTTCCGCGGCTGACGTCTCGAGCGTAATCTGGGCGTAACCATCCTCCGCAATGTCATACGGTGGCCAGGACATGTCGATCACAACCTTGCCACCGAGATCGCCCAGGTTTTGTGCGACCGTTTCCATTGCTGGCCAAGGTATGGCTAGCAGCACAACATCGGCCTGCCGTGCTGCTTCTTTTTGTGTGGTGGCGGTGGCGTCGTAGCCGGTTCGCTCCAACAAAGCGTTCACTTTGTCACTTCCCGGGTTACGGGAGCCGTAGACAACACGGTAGCCGAGAGCTGCGAGCCGGGGTCCGAAGGAATCTCCCATGTCACCGGTTCCGATAACAGCTACCGTCTCTCGATTTTCAGCAGCCAGACTTGCCGAGCAGGCTAGCAGAGATACAAACATGAGCAGACCTAAGGACCGATTCATGACATTCCCCTTGTAATTACCAACGGCTGCTTTGGGTGATAAGCGCCTCTTAAACTATATCATCTAAGCCTCTGCTTTCAGCCAGAAGCGGTCATCCGGCTACATTTCCACCATCGATGGGGATCGCAGACCCTGTTATCTGAGCAGCGGCATCGGAAGCCAAAAATGCGACCAGCGCAGCAACCTCTTCCGGCGTTGTTACCCTGCCGGTCGGGCTTCCTTTGTCGGCTTCCTTGACCGCCTCCTCCGAACCAAGTCCACGTGCTGCTCCCTCCGCATACAACATAGGCGTTTCAACATCGCCCGGACAAATCGCGTTGACGCGAACACCCTCGTCTGCGTGATCAAGTGCCATCGCTTTAGTCATGAGAACAACGCCGCCTTTGCTGGCGCAATAGGCGACCGCTCCCTTACCGCCAACCAGCCCCCAATCCGACGCCACGTTCAAAATAACGCCTTTCTTTTTGCGCAGATGTGGCACGGCCTCACGACTCAAATAAAACGGCGCACTTAGATTAATTGCAATTGTCTGCGACCAAATCTCATCAGAAGTCTGTTCCGCGTTTGCGCTCTCGTATATGCCAGCATTGTTGACAAGCAGATCAAGTCGGCCAAACCTGTCAATGCAACTTGCTACCAAATCTGCACACGCTTTCGGAGAAGTTATATCGCCGACCCAGGTTTGGATGTTCTGACTCTGGTCGCGAAGAAGCTCAGTGCGTGCATCGTCCCGTCCTGCCGCCAAAACGAGAAAACCGTCATTCGCGAGACGCAAGACAATTGCTGTACCGATCCCGGAGCTAGCTCCTGTAACTAGTGCCACTTTGTTTTTCACGCATTGCCTCTTCTTTGAAGTTCCGTTTTCGGCCAGAAGCAGCGATAGGTCTGGGTCAATCTAGTCTTTCTTAACCACCCATCCTTCGCGAATTTTCTGAATTTTATCGTAAAAGCTAGGCGTGCATCTGGCCTTCGCAGTTCGATCCCACCAAGCTGAGCCATGCTTACAGACAATCAAGTTACGGTATGCTGGCGCCATGAACTGCATTAAGTCCTCGTCGTCATCCTCCTCAAAATACAAGTCCGATTTGTATTGATGGTCCATGTCTTCGAGGCTTGTGAAATAGACTTCCAGGAGACTTTCAAATCTTTCTAATTCAACAGGGTCGAGTTCTTCCGAATTTTTGCCACGGTGAAATATGGAGGCCAGTTCGGAATTGTCGGCAATCAGCTCAAAGAATCTCGCATAAAAAGCAGAGGTTTCGTGAACCATTGCTGACCGAGCGACAAACGTATTTTGGCTGATTAGTTGGGAATTTTGCCGTACTTGAATTGCCAAATAGACCAGAGACGCGACTACGGCCATAAGGCCGACTATCTCTACAATCGCGACAATTGCGTCCCAGTTCACTCGTCGATTCCTATCCTATTCGATCAGTTGCTCACTGGCTGCTTTGGGTCACAAGCAGTCGCCCGAACTATATCACCTTAGAGGCTGCTTCCGGGGCGAACGCAAGGAATTTTGAAGGTCCGCTTTCGGCCACAAGCAGACGTTGTCCCTCCTTCAAAACCAAAAATAACGATGGCCGTCGCTCGTTCAGAACGGCGTGAGGTATCTCAACACTTGGTCACGGGCCTCGGCGCAAGAACCGTCATTGTTGGTTGATGAGCTTTTGCGTTCCGCCACTCCGGTCAAGCAGCAGAGACTGATCGACGCCGTCTGCGGTAATCGCCATCGAACCGTCTTCCATGCGCATGATCCAGCCTTTATCCCTGAGATACCACAGGTGGAATTCGAGCATTTCGTGCGGACAGCCGGTCAAGCGCTCCATTTGCATCAGCGCGAGTCCGGGCTCACGGGGATCACGCTTGCGCTTGGTGTAGAGCACCGACAGAACGCGCTCCTGAATCAGGCTGTCATTGTCAAAGTTATCGTTTTCGCCTGCTTCCTCGACCAGGCTCCAGTGATAATCGAAGTTGTTCTTGTGGCTGGCGTCATATGCCGCGCGGCTTTCGGGCTCCTTTAGCGTACCGTACGCTTCGACGATCTGGTGGAACCGCGCTGCATCGCCCGTGCTTCCGCGGTCAGGGTGATAGCGCTGCGCGAAATAGCGAAACATCCGTTCGATGGTTTCCTGACTGGCATTCGGACTGACCTCGAGTACTTCGTACAAATCCCGATTATGAACGTTACTCATGCGGACTCCCAAGACGGCACAGATAGGACCCGGCGCTAAGCTGAGTCCGGTCGATTATGCAAAGAATAAGTTATCTCGACAGTCGAGATAATGCTGCGACCCACGTCTCGATTATGTTCAGCACTTAGCTTTTACTTTAGTGCCTGTGCTGCAGCTGGCGCCTTGAGCACTACAAATGATAATCTTTTTCGGCCGTGAGGCAGCAATTGACAAGATATAGTGACCGTACAAAGAATAATGAGAGATACCCGTTGGAACGGTAGCTATAGACTCGCGACTCAAGGTAGCGGCATCCAAGGGAGGAATACTTGAAATTTCCTGGCATAGAAGTGAGGTCTAGCGGACAGCTAGGGAGAGGTGTTTTTACTCTCTGCAACTTCAAGAAGGGCGATATGGTGATCAGAGGCGTCGTTGAGAAGGTCATCGAGAATCGCGGGGAACACACATTCACTATCCATGGGGTTCATGTGGTTTTGGCGGGTCCCGCATGTCTGATAAATCATTCTTGTGATCCAAACTGTATGCACGTATTAAACGAATCCGGAACATTCGACATAGTCGCACGACGAGATATCGCCTCAGACGAGCAGATCACCCATGACACAAGCGCCTATGAATATGAGGTGGCGCATTTTTCGCAAGAGTGCTTGTGCGGAAGCGATATCTGCAGAGGAGAAGTGAAAGGCTGGAAAGACCTAACGAAAGAGGAACGAGAATCAATCAGGGAGTATGCGATACCTTTTTTGCAGCACATATCGGATCTAGAAGTTCTTGCCGATGACTCCTATGTGGAATCTAGAGAACATTCTGGCTAAGAGAGGCCGCTTTCGGCAAGAAACTGCCGGTCGAAAATGCCGGAGACACGAAAATTGCCCAGCATTTTGACGAGAACGCTTACGTTTGAAATGCTTACATTTGGACCATTCATGGAAGAGTGTAGCCAGCATGATCACATCAACTAGTTGGGAATTCCGCTCTACTCACCAGATTATGCTTTCGCATTATCTTTGGAGCCTATTTGACCGCGCACATCTCGCCACTCCGGTACAGGGGGCGTATCCACCCATGCAACACACTGGCCGTTCGAACTACCGATGGTATCGTCGCCGGAACCATATGCCGAGTAACCCAGAAGCGCACGTAAACGTGGTTCGAACTGAGCGGCTACTTCAGGGGGGGTGTCGAGGAATGCATTCGATTCCTGACGCAGCCAACCCAGGGAGTACGTATTGATAAGACCTAGCCGGGGACCATCGCTTTGGTTAGCCCCGCCGCCATGCCATGTCGAACCCATGTAGAAAAGCGCAGATCCCTTCGGCATCTCAGCCGACACCCAATTTGATACGTCCGGCAAGTGCCAGGATCGCAAAAAGCGATGGCTGCCTGGCACGACTCGCGTGCCGCCGTTTTCAAGCGTGAAGTCGTCCAACGCCCACATGACACCGATCAGGAGTTCCATTCCGGCATTCTCGATCGGGTAGAGAGAATCATCGCGATGCAACGCCTGAGCAGATTCGCCGGGTTGAATCTCAATCGCGGTCATGCTGCCGATGTTGTAGCTCGAACAGTGCGGCAGCAGAATATCGTTCGCAACGTCAATAACAAGATCGTGGTCGACGAGTTTTGCAGCGCTGGGCGCATTACCCAACATTCCATAGCTGGTACGGAGCGTCCTGTTCCCGTCAAATACACTGGCGGCATCCAGATCGTCTTTGTCCAGTGGAGTCCGCAATTCATTGACGATTGCATCGACTACATCGTGCTCCACAATATTATTCACGACGACAGCGCCATCTCGACGAAGCGCCTGGATGACGATTGAGGTATCCGTTGAATTGTCGAACCTCTGTAGCATCATGTATTGCTCTCCTATTTTTTTTTGCACTGGCGCGAAGTATCAGGTCACAATATCGCAAAAATGAGAGAAAGGCTTGGTCGGTGGTGCGAGAGGTTATGACCCAGAGCTTTGGAATTTCTTTGGAATCGTGGGTCAGTGACTCAATATTTATTGGTCTGCACGAAGTTCGATGATCGTCCGCTTTGGTTCAACAGCAGCCGTTCAGTGCTTTACCAGCCCAACGACTACTGTCGGCCCCGCTGTCATAGGTATATTACCCACTTCTCGACCCTATCGCTTACGAACTACAATTCCGCCTTACTAATCAAAATCCGTAGTACCACGTTGGTATATCTATAGGACTGGAGAATGGCATGAACGATATAAAAGAGAGCTTCGAGGATATTAGTGAAGACATTGAAGAGATGGTCGAGAAACTCAAAGAGGAACGTGACGAGCTGCGCGTCAAGTTGCATCTTGCCAAAATGGAAGCTAGTGAAGAATGGCAAGAACTCGAGCGCAAGTGGTCGAAACTAGAGGCCAAGGCGAAGAAAATTGGTGGTGAGGCGGCAGGATCCACTGGCGAGATCCGCGCGGCAGCCCAACTTTTGGGTCAGGAAATCAAGGCGGGATTTAAGCGAATTGCCAAGCAATTTTAGCGTTACGTGAGTGTCGGCTCTCAAGGGGCTGATTTGGGTCATTAGCAGTCGTTCGAAGACTATCGCGCGAGCGGCTGCTTTCGGCCAGAAGCAGCCATTGTGGGTCTGTTATCCTTGCCGCTAATAATAAAAAAACGGGGATACACAATGAATCGTTACGTAAAAATTGCACTCGCCACATTTGCGTCGTTGTTTTGCCTCTTCTATGCAATCCAGAATATTGCCAATCTCGGTCCGGCCGAATGGTTCGTCGGCACAATGACGGGAATGGAAGGTCACGAGGCTTACCCGAGCACCTTTGCTTTCGCCGTCAAATCGCCGGTTTTAGTGAAAGCGATGTTGTGGACCATCATCCTTCTCGAACTAGCAGCAGGACTCCTCGCTGGAAAAGGCGCGATTGATCTGCTGCGAAAACGCAATAGCAGCAGCGACGAATTCAACGACGCAAAAACCTATGCGCTCGCCGGCACAGGTTTAGCGGTGATCATCTGGTTCGGAATTTTCGGCGCTTTCGGTGGGGCATTTTTCCAAATGTGGCAAGTAGAAGCCGGCGTGAATCCGCTCAGGGATGCTTCACTCTATGCCCTTCAGCATGGGATGTTGTGGCTGATAATCCGGGCCGACGACTCTTAGCAAAAGACTCGCAACCTTTCTCGACTCCATGTCTGCTTTGTGTCATTAGCAGTCGTTCAAAGACTATCACGCGAGCGACTGCTTTCACCGCTCGAGGCCGCTCAGTGTTAGGGATTGGATCGCCTGCTTACGGCCAGAAGCAGCTATTGCGAGCGGCAGGTGCAGAGCATTGTTAGGCTGCATTTCGAGATATAATATTGGCGACAACAGACTCTATCGAATATACATCAAATTCCCATTCGGGAAAGTGCCTCAATTACTTCGCGCAGTATGCGCACCGCTGTTGGATGATCAGATTCGAAGTTTGCCTCAACCTCTCTAGCTCTCTGTAGGACGGAATCTGTTTCGACGTCAGCCTTCTCTGGGTCCAGCAGGTTATGAATGTCGGAATCCAACTCCCGCATTAAGCGTTGGGTTTCGCCGTCTAACTGCGATTTCTGTACTTCGTTTCGTAATTTGTCGAGCAGATTTCGGATCTCGGAATTGATCATAGTTGGTTTATCACTTATAGGGTCAGGAGAGCAGCCTAAACTATAGTTCGTCTGCAAAAGTGGAGGATAACATCCCGAATGGCGCGTTAAACTTCGAAAGTCTGCTTTGGGTCATTAGCAGACTATTTCACCAGATCTAAAATTATGGCCCGGAAGCGGAGAATTAATCTGGAACTGACTTAATAGGCACTGACTATCAGGTAATATACTGAGACTGCCGGATGGCATCAGAAATTGCTTTTGACTCTCACCCGGAATTGTCATGACGGCTAGTTGAGTAATAAATGTACACGCAACGAAATCTTACAATCGGAAAACATGACGCGCTTATCGTCGTCGATTTCCAGAACGATTTTCTCCCCGGAGGTATTCTGGCCGAGCCATCGAATCAATGCTGGATCATCTCAATTGGCCGTTAGCGCACTGCTCACCGACCTTTACCAACTCACGATGCTGCAAAGCTATTACGAGGAAGGTATGGAGGATACGGCTGTATTCGAGTTCTTCGTGAGACGGTTGCCTGAACATCGTAATTTCATGGTGTTCGCGGGCCTCGAACAGGTCTTAGAGTATATTGAGAATCTCCACTTTTCGCAGGAGGAACTTGAATGGCTTGAACGATCAGGGAGATTTGACGCCGGATTCTTAGATCGATTGGAGCAATTTCAGTTTTCGGGCGATGTTCACGCGATGCCTGAAGGGACCGTATTCTTTCCCGATGAACCCGTGCTCCGCGTCACCGCAACACTGCCGCAAGCGCAGCTCATCGAGAGCCGCCTGATCAATATTCTTCATTATCAGACACTCATCGCCAGCAAGGCTGCCCGTTGTCGGCTCGTCGCCCCTGATAAGACACTGATAGATCTCGGTATGCGTCGGGCACATGGTGCCGAGGCCGCTCTGCTGGCTGCACGGGCAAACTACATCGTCGGATTTGACGGGACAGCAACCGTTCAGGCAGAGCATGACTTTGGCATTCCGATTTTCGGCACCATGGCGCATTCCTATATACAGTCTCATCAGTCTGAATCGCAGGCATTCGAGAAATATGCGTATTCGCATCCCGACAATGTCGTGCTACTCATCGACACATATGACACAAGGCGCGGCGCGGAAAAAGTGGTTAGTCTGGCAAAGTCCCTGAGAAAGGAAGGCATTACAATTAAAGCAGTGAGGCTGGACAGTGGCGATTTGCTCGAGTTGTCGGCGGCGGTACGATGCATTCTTGATGACGGCGACTGTCGTGATATCTCGATATTTGCAAGTGGCGGTCTCGATGAATACGGGATCGCTGAGCTTATCGATAGCGGGTGCCCGATTGATGCATTTGGCATCGGAACCAGGCTGAATATATCTCAGGATTCACCGTCTCTCGACTGTGTTTACAAACTGCAAGAATACGCCGGTCAAGCTCGACGCAAGAAATCGGAGGGCAAGACGACCTGGCCAGGTTGCAAACAGGTATACCGTCACCGGGCAAAAAACGGCAGTTTTAACGGCGATCTGGTGACATTGGCAAACGATATGCGAGGCGATGGTGAAGCCCTTATCGTGCCAGTCATGCGTAAAGGCAAGCGAATCAAGCCTGCGGAAACACTCGAGCGCATCCGCGAGCGGAGCAGTGACCAGCTTGCGTCTCTTCCCGAGCATCTGACAGCGCTAGCCGATTCAGCAAAGTCTTATCCCGTTGAGATGTCGCAGGGACTCAAAGTCCTGGCAGAACAAGTCGACAAACAATTCGCCGGCGACTGAGATTGCCAGTATCTGGCGCACGTCTTTATCAACCGTCATCGCCTGCCGCTGTACCTCCTCAATCATCATATTTTCATGTCAGACGGTCATGCGTACAGCGATTCTCGATTTTGGCTGATGACCGCTTTGGATCATTAGTGGCCCATTGCCCAATACTAGCTGAATGTCTGCTTTACCCAATAGCGGACGTTCAGATCATCAAATTATTAACGAAACGACGGTCTGCTAACGGCCAGAAGCAGACCGTCAATTACAAACGCATCGAGCTGATTTTCCGCACGGTGGGGCCGCCGCTACCTCGCACCTACCTGCCGAGGAGCCGTTTCCGATACACCACGCCTTGCAGTCGAATTTGTAAGGACGACCAATGTCATTTCTGTGTCTGTGCAGCTGGCCAGCGCTAGGACTGGACTCCATCAGTTGCCCGTCTGGAAGACAAGCTTCTCCAAACATTCGGCTGTTGGGTAAACCATCTCCGTCTGCTCCAATGTGGCAGCCGGCTGTGCCCGGGTCAACGCCGTCGGTATCTTTCCAAAATGTGGTTTCGCCGGAAACCCAATCATCGGGTTTGAATTCGAGCTTTCCCTCGGCACCCGCCATAATATTCCCACCCGCAGACGGTTCTTGAGCAGAATGCTGTGAACACGCCGACAGCACTGAGCACAGCAATAATAGGGACAGTAGTCGCGTCATGTTATCTCCTTTCAGTTCTTTCATATTATCTGGGCATCACCGATGGACAGTGAAATCGATTCAAGCTCGTTACAAATGGCTCCTTTGGGTCACAAGCAGTCGCTCAAACTAGATAACTCGAATGACTGCTTCCGGATGCCTGCCAAGCGCTCGCGACTGATCTTTCAGGAACTGCAGTTTTGAGTGTTTGCTTTCACCAATAGCGATCACTCAGTGGCAGCATTGTGAGGGTTTGCTAACGGCCAGAAGCAGACGTTTTCGCCAAAGAGCGATGGCAATTACGTCGATTAGTCCGCACCCATAACATCCCGTAGCTGCCCAATAACTCTTTGTTGGTCGAGTTACTTAAGTTATCCGTTCTCAACAGTCCACACATTGCATACTTGGTAATGAGTTCAGTCTGTTCGCTGGCTCTCGAGGTTTACTAGATAGTTGTAGCCACGCTCGGCAGTCTCTAATGGTTCAGTCGTTACATCGACCTCAACGAAGCGATGGCATATCTCGTATTTCTCCAGCGCCTCGACTATTCGTTCGAAATCGATCGAGCCAGCCCCTGGTTCCACGAGTTGCGCTTGCTCGGGGATTGGATACGTCTTGGGGTCCGTACCTATCGGCAACGAGGGGTCGTAGTCTTTCATGTGAACCGCAATGATCCGATCATGATAACGATCAATGTAGTCAACCGGATCACGGCCGGACACGGCGACCCAGCCGACGTCAAGTTCAAACTTCACCAGCGCCGGGTCGGTGTTCTCCACCAGAAAATCAAATGCTGGGCGGTCGCCGAGTAGTTCGAACTCCATATGATGGTTATGGTAGCCAAAGCCTAATCCGTTGCGCTCGCATTCCCTGCCCTGTGCATTCAGGCGCGATGCCAAACCCATCATTTGGTCCCGCCCGGAAACGCCGGAAACAATTGCCTGACCGTCGCGTACAGTCAGGAACTCGGGCGCCATAGGGTTGATCAGCGTCATGACGCCCAGGCTGCTAGCGATATCAGCCACTTCTGAGATATCCTCAAAGGCTCCCGAAACGTGGGCAATTGGAGCACTCAGCCCGGCGCTCTCCAGGGCATCGCGAAACTCTGGAGCTGACAATCCAAAAAGCGGATCGTCTATGAAGATGTTTTCCTCGAATCCGAACAGCTCGACTTCGCGAAATCCGACTTCACCGAGTTTTGCCAGCGCTCCACGTGGATCAGCAATCAGCATGTCGCGTACGGCAAACAATTGAACGCCGATCGCGCCGCTGCAACGACGTTGTCCGGGACCGACTGCAATACTGCCGCGCATTGAGTCGGTACTGCAGGCTGCCGGCGAGAGTGCCACGCCAGCCAGAAGTCCGGCTGCTCGTAAACAGTCTCTCCTATTCATACCCGCCCTCTCCAATTCCGGCCATAAATTGTAAATGTTCCTCGCTTGTCGCCGGAACCGGTACTGAACGCGAATGATTCCAGATGTCTAACACAAAGCATGTCTTCACCTAAGTTGGGCGACTGTGATTTCGAATACGAACGGCCAGAAGCGGACGTGCAATGCGATTGAAATCACCACTCAATTGGTTGAAACACTATTATTCCAACAGTCATTCGGGTCGGACGTCGCTCGTTCTATGGCGGCGTTCATTGCTTCCTCAAAGGCTGGCCGAAATGACCATCCGAAAATTAACTCCCGATACAATGGGAGTGAAAACATGCAATGCATGTCATCGACTGTTTTAACCCAATGGTCATCGGGCAAATACCCCGACTCGTGCTGGAAATGAATATTCTCAAATACTCCGACCGCCGCGGCTAAGTGATATTCGAGTGAAACACGCTCGTTCAAAGTTATTTCATCTAATCTGCCTGAATATATCTTGGCCGTAGCGGACGTAAATTCGGGTGAACTTGATGCAGAGTTGTTCGTGTCATTCACCAATTGCGCTCTTGCCTGATACGTAGCTGACAAAGCAATTTCATGATTCTGTTTCATCTGCAGTCCAACGAATATCAATGATGCGATTACGCCAAACATGCCGATTATTTGTAGCCAGTCGCTTAGCTT
>CAJQPL010000004.1 GCA_905480215.1 uncultured Woeseiaceae bacterium
CTGTAACGACTTCTTAACTGATGGACGAACGAATTCTACCTTGATACAAGCGCGCAGTAATTGCCAAATAAGGGGTATAGTTCAGGCGCATGAAAAACCTCCGTAAAATACGTCTCCTTGCCGCCCTGCTCAGCTGCTTAATCGCTTTCAATAGCTATGCGCAGGCCGAAGATGAAGCGACGCCATCGCAAATTCCGGATCTAAACGCTCTCGAGTCAGATTGGTGGTCATATTTCGCATTGTCGGGCGAAGATGCGAGTTTGCGGCTGCAGCAATTCACCGATTATGCCAATGACCGTGTCGGAGAGTTACCGCCGCAGAATCAGGACACCGCACGATCTATCCTTACCGCAATCCAAGACAATGTCACAGCTTTCGTTGCCTTGCAGGAAAGCCCCGATCTAAAGCCCAAAGAATTACCCGAGCCATACATCGATTATTCTCTCGACGAGTTACTTTCGTTGGCCGCCACCGCTCGAGATGCCAGCGAAACGGTCCAGCAAGAGCAGCTTGAGGTTGAGCGCGAGCAACGCATTCTTGATGGCGCGACTCGACGCCGTGATCGAACATTCAAAAGTTATTTCGGTACCAGTGACGCAGACGAGCGAATCCTGACTGCTCTGCGGCTCATACATGATCGATCGTCACAAGCTTTATCGTCGCGTCGTCTGGATCTTCTTTTGCTTCGACAAGAGCGTGCGACTGAGTATGCCGATGCAGCGCTTGAGCGAGTCGAGTTTGCGTCCTCGCGACTTTCGACTTCTGCTGAGGAAGCGGGTCTCTTTAAGCTGATAAAAGATCTCGACGGCCAAGCGGCAAGTGTTGCTCTCAATCGGGATCGATTGCGCGCCGAGGAACTGGCTGCCGCTGGACTTGATCTGGATACCGAGCAAGGTCGCTCGCAGCATCGCTTGCAACAGCAAAAAGTCGTCGATGCGGAGGTAGCGCTAGCGCTTTCCGAAGTGCATCTCGCGCAGATGCAGGCGCGTCGGTGGTGGACAGAAATGCAGCTCGCTACGTCCCCCGACATGCAGTTGCTGGAGGATCAGGCACTGAAATGGGCGGATCTGACGCGGCTCCTCGGCGATGACCTGACTATTTGGCAGCAGAATACCGAGGAAGAGGTCGTCGCCGTTCAAACCGTCACAAGAGATGGGTTGAGCCGCGGTTCACTGCGGCTCCTCGATCAACGCATGGGAACGGCACAGGGTACGCTGAAGAGTATTCGTGAGCTGCAAGACAATGTGGCCGATCTGGAATTGGTCAGCGAAATCGTTGACGACCTGGTTGCGGATTACTCTGGCGCACTGAGCTCCTGGTTTACCGGCCTGACCCGAGGCGCGAAAACGCTTACCTCCAGGGTGATGGGTTTTGGCGAGGTGAGTCTGTTCTCGATTGGTGAGACACCGGTGACGGGCGGCGGCATTTTGCGTGTGCTGATTATTCTGCTGATCGCTTTTCTGCTATCACGCGGTATCCGTGCTGCGATTACCCGCGTTAGCAAAAGTGAGTCGGATGGAACTCAGGCATCGCTATATACGGTAGGGCGACTGACTCACTACGCAATTGTTTTCGTCGCTTTGCTGATAGCGCTTACAAGCATTGGACTTGATTTCAGCAGCCTCGCGCTTGTTGCTGGCGCCTTGAGTGTTGGTATTGGCTTCGGACTTCAGTCTATTGTCAGCAATTTCGTTTCTGGCCTCATAATATTGTTTGAACACTCATTGCGTGTGGGTGACTACATCGAACTTGATACCGGCCTTACCGGAACGGTAAAGGCGATCAACGTGCGCAGCACTCTCATAAACACCAATGACAATATCGACATTGTTGTTCCGAATTCGGAATTCGTAACAACGCGATTGACCAACTGGACATTAGGAGAGCGAATCCTGCGGGTGCGCATTCCCTTCGGTGTGGCGTACGGTAGTGATAAGGAGTTGGTGAAGAAAGCAGCGATAGAGGCGGCTGAAGCGGTGCCCTATACGCTGACTCATATGAAGAATCGGGACCCGAATGTCTGGTTGGTCGATTTTGGCGACAGTAGTCTGAACTTCCTGTTGCTTGTTTGGGTAAACCGGCAAGGGGCAAAACGTCCCACTCGCACCCGAGCGGCGTACTTGTGGGAACTGGAAACAAAGCTGACAGAGTACGGCATTGAAATTCCATTCCCGCAACGCGACCTGAACCTTCGAAATGGCTGGCCGCCGCCTGCAGCGGCAGCAAGCGAGCTTGAGAGAAAACCTGATGAAGATGAAGCCTAAATTTTTATTTCTCGTGGCGATCGTCGCCACACTGTTTGTCAATACGCAGGGTGTCTTCGCCGACCCGGCGGGCGATCGCATTAAAGTAAAAGTTGTCGTGGTTTCGATGTTCGAACGCGGCGAATCGCGCGGCGATCTGCCGGGTGAACTGCAACTTTGGTTAGAGCGACTGGATTTTGATAACGAGTTTTCTTTTCCCATGGGCGAAGAGCCGCTTTACATGACTGATGATGGTGTAATGGTGACGATGACGGGCGGTGGTATTCCGAACGCGACCTCGTCAATCATGGCGCTCGGCATGGATCCGCGTTTCGACTTCTCGCACAGTTATTGGCTGGTGGCCGGTATAGCAGGCGGAGATCCTGCTGATGTGTCGCTGGGATCGGCAGCGTGGGCGAGGCATGTCGTGGATGGTGACCTTGCTTATGAGATCGACGGTCGCGAAATTCCAGATAGCTGGCCTTATGGAATGATTCCGCTGGACGCAAAAAAGCCAACGAAGATGGCTGCAGAGCTAAACCCTGATAGGCGGCCCAGCACTATCGCCTTTAGTCTCAACGAAGGCCTGGTTGATTGGGCATTCTCGATTACTCGTGATCTCGATCTGGGCGACTCACCTGGAATTGCCGCGTATCGGAAAGCCTATGTTGGTTACCCGGCCGGGCAACGGCCGCCGTTTGTAACGATTGGCGACAATTTAAGTTCGAGCACCTATTGGCATGGAGCCATGCTGAATGAATGGGCGAATGACTGGGTGCCTTTGTATGCGGGCGAAGAGGCGAGTTTCATGACGTCTGACATGGAAGACTCCGGCATAATGACGGCCTTGCATCGGCTCGGCCGAGCTCAACGCGTTAACACGCAAAGAGTTCTGGTGTTACGGACGGTGAGCAACTACACCATGCCACCCGATAGCGAGTCGGCTGTGTGGAGCAAGGCGCAGCCGTATCCCGACAACGGCATACCGTCTTTCGAGGCAGCCTTTATTGTTGGCAATACGGTCGTGCAGGCCTTGCTTGATGGCTGGGAAAGCTACCAGCACGCCCTGCCCTCCAGCGACGATGTGGCGCAGTAAAGCTAATCGAGCTGCTGTTGCGCGTCATGTTTGAGGCGCATCACACGTGTCCTGTTTACGTATAACAGGTCAGCAATTTTCAGCACTAAAGCGTCTTCGAATTTGTCGAGCCGACCATCGGCGTAGGCTATCTGCCAGAGAAACGAGACGATGCGCGTTTTTTCTTTGTCATCGAGGTGTTGGTTAAGAATTCTCGTGAACTCATGTAGCGATACCAGATCCTCTGCTTTGTCACTTGCTGAGTTCAGTAATTCGGCTGATTGCTCCGGCGTCAGCTCGAAGTGCGATTCGATCAACTCAAGCAGGTGTTCAAACTCAGTCTCATCGAACTCATTGTCAGCGCGGGCAACATCGATCAGTAACACGGCCGTTGCCATCCTCAGTGCGGCGTCGTGCTGATCTGCATTGGCTTCTGGCGAATCCGGGGTCTGGATTGACGCTGCCAATTGACTGAAGAGTTTTTTGATCATCGTAATGCCTTTGATTCCGCGTCGCTGAAAAAGTTGCAAACCGCCAGACGCGCAGTGCGGTGTTAGCATTTCGCTAACAAGCAGGCGTGTTGTTGCGCTTTGTAGGGGGCTAGTGTTTCACATCTGGCAGAAATGCAGAATGGTGTCGTCCATTTAACGGCACTTGAGTCCCGTTTTGAAACCTTGCTAGCACCGCGGACACCAGGATACGTAGCGAGCTGGCGCCAAAATCAGGAATCAGGCGGCTGGTATCGACAAAACGCCGCCATCGATCGCGATGTACTGACGGCAGCGTTCAGCAGCGACTTCCAGCTTAGTCTGTTGCGCGCCAGCCATCGGTTGTTGCTCGATGCCAGAAATGTTTCCAGGCGAAGCGCGCCCGACCTCGTCGGATGGGTCAATGCGGGCTTCAATGCGATAGTCGCCGGATTCGAAAAGCAGTGAGCGCTTGGCATCGCGGCTGCTCCAGCCAACGAACTGACGTTTGTGTGCGAGCGGCACCTTGCTGCCGTCCACTAGAACGCCGAAGCACTCGGCAAATTGCGTCGGTACTTTTATCGTGTAGCGCACGACGTCAGCGTGGCTTGCGCCCTTCAGCGGCACAGCCTGATCGAGGATCGAGCTATTGGAATTACTATAAAAGTCGGCATTCGGCGATACGTTATTCATAATCATTTCCATTGAATTTGCGTTGCTGAGGGCTATACTACGATGAAGTTGTGAGGAATTTCACACAAAAAACTTCACAGTGTAAATTTCACAAAAGGCCTGCAATATGACAAACCCATCCGGGTTGCGGCGTAAGGCACATTTTCTCGGCACCAAGATCAAGAGCCTGCGTAAACGTAACAACCTCACCCTCGAAGACCTTTCTGTTCGTTGTATTCAGGTAGATGCGGAGGCAGGGCCATCTGTCTCCTATCTGTCGATGATCGAGAACGGCAAGCGCGTGCCATCGGAAGCTTTGATGCTGATCGTCGCGGATATATTTCAAAAAGATCTTGAGTGGTTCTTTGATGAGTCTCTGGAGAAAGAAGAGATCGATACGGCGCCGTCCGCAGCCATCGCGGGCATGCCGTTGGAGCCGGGGTTTCTGTTTTCGGATTCGCTGTTACAACTTGCGATCCCTGAGTTGCTGGCACAAACCGGAACGACCGGCCGCCAGTTTGCTCACCTACTCATTCGGGCCCATCAGGAATCGAATCGAAACTCGTTCCCTGATCTTGAGCGAGCCGCAGAGAGCGTCGGCAAGAAACAATTTCCGATGCGCGTCGAAAATGTCTTTGCCGTTGCGAAACATCTTGGACTGACCATCAAGTGGTTTGATAATTCATCATTCAAAGACAAGGGGGAATCTGAGAAGCCGCTAAGTACATTAGTGCGTTCGTTTTTTGATGCACCGAATGTGGTCTATTTGAATCGCGAGCTGGAAGCCAATCCGGCAAGACTCAAATACGACCTCGCAAACCACATCGCTCACAAAGTCCTGCACGACGGGGATGGCGCCAGAGCGCCACAAGTTTCCGGTGGACGAGTATCTGGTCGGCGACACGATGCAGATTCACCCAATTTCGATTCAAAGGATATCCTCTACGCCTGGCGAGATTTCGAATGCAGTTATTTCGCGGCGGCCTTGTTGGCTCCCAAAACGCCGTTCCGACAATTTTTGAGCAGAGAGTCCTACGCGATCGATTCGGCGGACAAAGTTGAACTCACTCGCACCTTGGTGATGCGCCGCATGTCCAGCGTTTCCCCGTATCCTCACTGGCATTACTTTGATGCCTATCCGCCAGGTAACTTGCGGGCGGTTTATCGCGGCAACGGCATTCCGCTGCCGTGGGGAAATATGAAGCTGGTCACTGATCCATGCCAGCATTGGGCAGTTTTTCGAATGCTCAACTCAAAATCGAACAAGGCTTCAGCGCAAATTTCGATATTGCGTAGCGGTGACGACAAACGCCTGTATTGTTGCGAGTCCGTGAGAAGTAAGGACGCCGCGGGCAATCCGCACGTACTTTGTGCGGGCGTAGATCTGTCACCTGCGCTTGCGTCGCAGAATATCGATCCGAGAGAAACAATCGATGCGATCGAGGCGAGCTGCAATGCCAATGGTGGCTCCGGGCCGATACCGAGTCAGGCGAGAAAGCAGCTGGAAGGTGTTGGCAAGATCTTGAACATTGGCTGGATCGCCGACGGTGCCGCGAAAGACGCCATCATAATTTGCCAGCGAAGCAGCAATTGCCCGCGTGACAAACATTGCCTCGGCAAGGCGCCGCCGCAGTTGAAGTCGCAGATTGATGATATTCGTGCGTCGGTTGTTGGCAGCTAATCTTAAACGGCCGCCCCTATAGCGTCACTGCAACAGGCTGCTTCTAGCTGCGATCTCAAGCGATACGCAACAGCTTCATCAAGTTGCCCCCGAGAATGGCTTTCTTCTCGGCGTCGCTGAGATAGGAGGCATTCAGTATCACGTCCACCGTGTCTGGCCAGCTGAAAGGTAAGTCAGAACCGTAGACCACCTGGCCTGCGCCCATCTCTGCCACCAGGTGTCGCAGTCCTTCATCTGTGAAGACCATTGAATCGGCAAGTATTTGTGACCTTAAGTATTCAGATGGACGTTTCTTGTTGGCACAGTCTGCATTCTCTCTGAACTCACAGGCGACGTCGGTGCGGCCCAAGTAGGATGGCAGGTAACCACCGCCGTGCGCCGCACAGACTTTCAAGGTCGGGAAGCGGTCAAAGGTACCGTCGAAAATCATGTGGGAGAGAAACGTTGTGGTCTCGAGTGGGTTGCCGATGATGTTGCCAAGAGCGCCGCGGCCGTCGAGTTGACCCTCTTTAATGAGGTGCTCGGCGCCGGTGGGATGCATAAACACAGGCACCCCAAGCTCCTCGGCCTTGGCCCAAAAGGGGTCGAAGCGCTCGCCCGACGGGGCCGTACCATTGACATGACCACCGATGGAGGCTCCACGATGGTCGAGTTCCGTCACGGCGTATTCGAGCTGTTCGGCAGCCACGGCTGGGTGCTGCAGCGACACCGTACTCAAAGGCACGAAGCGATCTGGGTATTGTGCACACCATTCGGCAAGACCTTCGTCCTGGGTTCGAGTTATGCGTCGTGCCAAATCCACGTCGGCTGCGTACCACCAATATTGATTGACACTAAGCGCTTGCATGTCGATGCCGCGTTCATCGAGCGATTCGAGGCGACCAGGTCCCAGCAGGCGACTGTTGCCGACTGTCATCGCCAACGGCGTACGGCTAACGACTTTTTCGACGGCCGGAATTCCGCAGTGGGCATGGATATCGACGACCTTCACCCGCTGGCCGCCTATCGATATTTTGCGCCGGGCAGGCTTTGCAGCTGTATAGGAGCACGCACCCAGGGCAATCCCAGCAGCGCTGGCATAGGCTACAGTCTTCAAAAATGATCTGCGGTCCGGCATAAGTCCTTCTCCTGAATTGGCACGCTTGTTGTCGACCGCGACCCCTGCGGCGAATGAATGAAGCAACAATAGCTATATTACTTGAACTGGAAAAACACCAGCAATTTCGATATTTACGCATGCCTGGCAGATGGTCGTTTGCTGCGCTTTTGACCGTAAGCAGATGCCCAGATGTTAAGCTGTTGAAAGGTCGATTTTGACCTTAATTACAACCGAACTGAAAGCCGAACTGATTACAAGCGCGTAAGGGAAATTGTGATTCGGCCGCGACCAAACAAGGACATGCCATGCATACAGACGATTATTATATGCAACGTGCGATCGACCTCGCTGCTCGTGCGCACGGGCATACCAGTCCAAATCCCATGGTTGGTTGCGTCATCGTCAAGGAAGGTCGCATTGTCGGCGAGGCATTCCATACAGCGGCGGGTCAAGCTCATGCGGAGGTTGCAGCGCTTGCGGACGCGGGTGACGTTGCCGACGCGACAGTGTACGTATCCCTGGAACCATGCAGTCACCACGGTAGGACGCCACCCTGCGCCGAACTACTTTTGAAGCTAAAGCCTGCTCGCGTAGTTGTTGCCATGGAAGATCCGAATCCGCTTGTGTCAGGGCGGGGACTGCAACTGTTGCGAAATGCAGGCATTCAAGTCGAAGTAGGATTGCTGGAAGAAAAGGCTCGCCAACTCAATGAAGTTTTCATCAAGTACATTACGACAGGCCTTCCTTTCGTAATCGCAAAGTGTGGCATGTCACTCGACGGCAAGATTGCGACTCATACTGGGGATTCCAAATGGATCACCGGTAAGGAATCACGCGAGCAATCGCACCACTTAAGACAACAGGTCGACGCAATCCTCGTCGGTAGCCAAACGGTAAGGCTTGACGATCCCTCACTGACAACACGTCTGCAAGGATCTGCAGGGGGCAATCCAATTCGGGTGATTCTTGACGGACGCGAACGCCTGCGTGGTGAGCACAAAATATTTGCACAGCCCCGTGAAGCGCCGTCGTGGATAGTGACCACTACTTCACGGGAGTATGAGAACGCCGATGCCGTATTGAATGTCTGCGGCGAACCTGGTGATGTCGACCTGCTCGAGCTCATGCAGGAACTGGGGCGCCGCGAGGTAACGTCGGTGTTAATCGAAGGGGGCGGGGCTACGCTCGCTTCGGCATTCGCTGCCAGGATCGTGGATAAGGTCGCGTTCTTTATCGGGCCAAAAATAATCGGTGGCCACGACGCGATTGGTGCAGTGGATGGTGTTGGCGCTGCCAGCTTAAGCGATGCGACGCTGCTCCATGGCATGCAGGCAACAAACATTGGTGAGGACATTTTAATAGAAGCCTACGTGCAAAACACGCGCTGAAATTTATTATCGACAACATGTGGTGATCTGGGTTTCCATTTCTGATCCACGCAATGACGAAGCATGTGAATAACCTGTATATTCCTCGCTTCAACGACCTGCATGCGTGACGAATTTTCGCAGAGGCTGAGGCATGACAATAAGAAAACATCTCTTTCTATATTACGCACTGATTGCGCTTGCTACGGCGGGATGCACGGCCGAGAAGCAGCAGCAGGAAGGCGCGGACTTTCTGCCGCAACGTCTCGAACGAATTGATCAGGCCGTGAATCGGGCCATCGCCGAAGGGGAAATTCAAGGTGCTGTTGCGTTGATTATTCGCGATGGCCGAGTCGGCTACCATAAAGCTTTTGGACTCGCGGACCTGGACTCCGGCAAGGAGATGACGACTGACACCATTTTCCGAATTGCCTCGATGACCAAGGCGATTACGACAGTCGGCGTGATGATACTTTACGAACAAGGGCATTTTAAGCTTAACGATCCGGTCTCGAATTACTTACCCGAGTTTGCGGATATGAGAGTCATCGCGAAGCTGGGCGAGGACGGATCGATTCTGCAGACGACTCCCGCTACCGCTCCTATTCGTATCATTGATTTGTTGTCGCACACGTCGGGTATTTCTTATCCGTTTATTCCAAGCCCGCTGCAGAAGCCCTACGTAGAGGCCGGAATTTTCGACGGCATGACCGCCAGGGACGTAGAGCTCGGCGAGCAAATCGAAATGCTCGCCTCGCAACCGCTGTTATTCGAACCGGGCTCGCAGTTCGCCTATGGCCTTAGCACCGACGTGCTCGGCCGCCTGATTGAAGTTGTGTCGGGGCAATCGCTTGATCGTTTTATCGCAGAGAATATTAGCGCTCCGTTGGCTATGACCGACACCTACTTTTATTTGCCCGACGACAAGGCGCCACGCCTGGCAACTCTCTATGCCCATGTTGATGGTGAGGGTTTGGTGGTGTCTACGGGAACTGAGTCTGATATCAAGTTGGATAATCCAAACTATCCGATCACAGGTGCCAGGTCATACTTTTCTGGCGGCGCGGGCCTGTCATCTACGTCAGGTGACTACGGTCGATTTTGCCTAATGTTATTGAATGACGGGGAACTCGACGGAGTTCGCATTTTGAGCCGTAAATCCGTAGAGCTCATGCGTACCGCAAGAACGGATCAGGACGGCGATCAGAACCCGGATATCGCGCTGGGCTTTAATGTTGTCAACAACCTTGGAAAAAGTGCTGAGCTTGGGTCCTTGGGCAGCTACTCCTGGGGTGGAGCGTTTGACACCTCGTATTGGATTGATCCGCAAGAAAGGCTGGTCGGCATTCTCATGATGCAGGCGCGTCCAGCATCGTCGGATATCTCGCAGAAATACAGGACTCTGGTTTATCAAGCATTGGAATAGATATGCGACGAAGCGGAGTGCGGGACCTAAATTTCCCAATCGCTATACATAGCCAGAAGGTGGGCAACTTCAGTCTGCATCGGCCGTTTATCGCTAACAACGCCGAGAAAATCTAGCTTAGCGATAAGTGGCAATACTCTGTACTATGCTCGCCACTAAAATGGCAAAACCAATCTACAGGACGAATATGCGAAATTTAGCGATAGCGATGATCATCATTGCGTTACCTTGTGTTTCAAGCGCTCAGGGCAACAGGGCTTACAGCTGGGAGGCCTCAGTTTCAGGGATTTATCAGGACTCAAAGAGCATTGGTGGCGAGGCTGGCTCGTCTCTGAATGTTGATTCTGAGATCGGATTTGGAATCAATATGGCCTATAACTTGAGCAGTAAGTTGTCGCTCGGAATGGATTTCGAGTATCTCAAGCCCGACTACGTTGCCACCTTGGTTGATGATACTGGCATGAATGATGATCTGGTCATCAATCACGAAATGACTCAGTTCAATGCCCGTTTCAAGGGAACTTTCAACTTGATGGAAGGACCCTTTACGCCGTTTCTTGAAGGCGGACTGGGGTGGAGTAACTTTGACTCCAATGTTGTGGACGGGCCTCCGGCAACGGGTTGTTGGTGGCATCCGTGGTATGGCTACATCTGTAGTAATTTCTACAGCACCTACGACGAAACTCTGTTCACCTACGGAGTAGGAGCAGGTATTCGTTGGGAGTTTTCAGGTGGCTCATTCCTCAAGGCCAGCTACAATTACTGGGAAATGGACGGCATGGGTCAGGCCGAGGATTCAGCATTGCAAGCAGGTCGCATAGAGTTCGGGTGGGGCTTCTAGTCGGCAACGAAATATCGATCTGACGCCAATACGGCGACGGATTACCAGAAAAACGAGCCAATTGGCTCGTTTTTTTTATGCGAGATTCTGATTTTGGCCGAGGGCAGAAGCCCGAGTGTTAAACTAACCGCGAACATCTCCGACTTTGTTTGGCTGGTCAGAAAGCGTCTGTTGGCTCAAGCAAAACGGGGGGGGTAATGACATGAGCGTCACGGCCGACGATGTGCTTCAAACTTAAAGTGGCAGTGAGTAGATTCATCGTGAAGTGTAAATGGCCCTTGATCACTCCGGTCGCCGGACTTATCAGAAGGAATCAGCAATGACACTAAATGAACTTGGAAACATCGGTGAATTCGTTAGCTCTATTGGTGTTATCGTTTCTCTGATTTATCTCGCCTTACAGGTAAGAAAGAACACTGAAACTGAGCGAACATCTACTTATCAATCGGTCGTCTCTGATTTCGGTAGTCTTAATCGAGCGATGGCCAGCACGCCAGAACTTTCCTACCTGTTTGTCAAAGGCATGGAAGACTTCGGTGAGCTGAGTTCCGATGAGAAGGCGCGTATCTCGCAACTATTTTTTGCCGCGTTTCATTACTTTGAAAACATGTTCTATCAATACCAAAAGGGCTATCTGGAAGAAGATGTGTGGCGAGGTTGGAAGCGAATAATGCTGAGCTACTATGCGCGGCCTGGTTTCCAGACCTGGTGGTCGGTGCGTCGAGACGTTTACAGCCAAGCGTTTGGAGAGTTCTTGGAAACGACGGAGCTAGAAGTTCACATTGCATCCTATGATGACGTGACTCAACTAAAGCCTGTTACGCCTCTTTCCGAGTAATGCTCTGTGTTGCGGCGCGTGCCGCTTCAGTTCCTGAGATACATGCGCCATGCACGCTCGCGAAATAGTTACTCGACGTTGCTTCACCAGCGAAATAGATTCGATCATCTATTGAGCGCGCGAGTACTGATCGTTGATCGGCTGCGCCGGGTCGCGCGCAGCTATAGGCGCCTTTGATCCAGGCATCCCCATCCCACGCTGACACGATTGAGTGTGACGGCTCCGAGATCGCCTTTTGTCCGCTAATACTGCGTAGCTTCTCCAGGATAAAGTCTATGGTCGCTTTCTCCCCGGATTTTTCCATCCACTCTGCCATTCGCCCGCCGACCGCAACTTCCACATAGTCGTCAGCAAAGGGTCTGTTTCTAAAGTGAATGGGTCCGTCGCCCGCCGTGTCGATGGTGAATTCATCCGGCAATTCACGCAGGATCGGAGCATCGAACATTAATGCTACCCGAGTGCAGCTACCCATGGGTAGGCTGTCAATCGCGTCGAGTTTCCAATCCGGCAGAGCGGGTGCAAATTTGATTTGACGGGTTGCCAATACACCTGTGGACACCGTCAGGATTATCCTCTCTGCACGAATCGGACCTTTCGATGTTTCCAGACCGAGGTCTGACCCCGATGAATCAATTTTTCGCACAGCGGAATTCAGTGACACAGGAACGTTGGCGCCGTATCGAAGCAATAGGTCGCCCAACCCGCTAGCAACAGCAAGATCGTTTTCCTCGCGTACGTAGTTCATCGCGTCCATGACCGAAGCCTGGTCAACGTCGCGTGTAAAGTCTTGCGCGAAGAACATGTGAAAATACGACGCCCAGCGACTGTCATTATCAATGACATCGAAAACCGATGTGTCACTGAGCTCGTTCTTAGCTTTAGCTAGTGCGTCAAACTGACGATCCCAATACTCAGAAAATTCCTGATAAGCATCGGTCGGTAGCCAGTCGCATTCTTCAAAATACTGCGCCACAGTAAAATGTTCGTCCGCCGCGTCGAGTGTTAACCCTGCGTTCCTTGCATACGGTAGCAGCGGATTGACTGACGGTGCCATCAACCAGTGTGCACCCAAATCAAACGGTACGTCGGCAGCGAGCTGCTCGGTATACGCACGACCGCCAATACGATGAGATGCCTCAAGCAGCAGGAAGTCCTGCCCGAGCTGTTGTAATTCCCTTGCTGCCGCAAGTCCTGCGGCGCCGGCGCCTACGATGGCTATTTGAGTGCTGGTCATTGTTCCCAGTTATATGGCGCGGTCAGCGCGACTAGGTCGCATGCTAGCAAAGCCAAATACTAATGTAACGATCGGCGAGTCAAACTAAAACGATTACGACGGCTAAAGCAAGATTGAAGACATCGAATAAGCTGCGCAGCCATTCTTGCCACCGCGATGGCGATCTTCGAATCGACCGCTTCTGCAGATAAAAGTCTTGTACACAAAAGCTGATGGTTAGTTATTATGAGACGCTTGCTTTGACGTGATTCCCGGAGTAGCTAATGGATTTTGAATTTTCTCCAAAGGTGCAGGATCTTCGTGTGCGCCTGCTGGCGTTCATGGATGAGCATATCTATCCGAATGAAGCCTTGTTTCTGCAGCAGATCGAGGCGGGAGATCGCTGGGAACCTGCTGAGATTCTGACCGAACTAAAGGGCTACGCCAAAGAGGCTGGGCTTTGGAATCTGTTCCTGCCGAAAGACTATGGGCAGTACAGCGCTGGACTGACAACACTCGAATACGCGCCACTTGCGGAGATAATGGGTCGCGTTATGTGGTCGTCAGAGGTGTTCAACTGCAGTGCACCGGACACCGGCAATATGGAAGTATTGGCACGCTACGGTAACAAAGAGCAACAGGAAGAATGGTTGTTGCCACTGTTGCACGGAGAAATTCGTTCGGCCTTTGCCATGACCGAACCCGACGTCGCCTCGTCCGACGCAACGAACGTGCAAACCTCAATTCAACGTGATGGTGATGACTACGTGATCAATGGTCACAAGTGGTATATCAGCGGTGCTTGTAATAACCACACCAAGATCATGATCGTAATGGGCAAGACTGATCCGGAAAACGATAATCGCTATCAGCAACAGTCCATGATTTTGATTCCCAAGGACGCGGACGGGGTGAAAATAGTACGGCCGATGCGCGTACTGGGTTTCGACGACGCACCAGAGGGCCATGCAGAAGTAATATTCGACAATGTTCGAGTGCCTGCAAGCAATTTGTTGCTCGGCGAAGGTCGCGGCTTTGAAATTGCGCAGGGTCGACTTGGACCCGGCCGTATCCATCACTGCATGCGCCTGGTCGGCATGGCGCAGCGTGCTCTGGAGGCGATGTGCGTACGTGCTGAAAGTCGTATTGCGTTCGGCAAGCCGTTGAGCAAGCAACAATCAGTGCGCGAGGATATCGCGCGTTCCGCCTGCGAGATCGAACAGGCTCGACTATTGACGTTTAAGGCCGCAGCAAGAATGGACGAGGGCGGCACTAAAGCGGCTAAAGACCTGATCTCGATGATCAAGATTATTGCGCCGAGCATGGCTTGCACGGTTATTGATCGAGCTATACAGATTCATGGCGCCGGTGGCGTTAGTCAGGATTTCTTCCTGGCTCAGGCCTACGCGGGTGCGCGCTCGATTCGTCTGGCAGATGGGCCGGATCAGGTCCACATGATGCAGCTTGGCCGCAACCTGGCTGCAGCAACCGTGAAAAGTTAGGGAGCACGACCGCGTGCAAAATACCGTAGATAGTCTCGACGAAGCAGTACTTGGACCTTATCTCGAGGCTCACGTGGCGGGATTTTCCGGGCTCCGGAATATCGAGAAGTTTGCTGATGGCCAATCAAATCCGACGTTCAAGGTCTCGGCCAGTTCCGGCGAGTACGTTTTACGCCGGCAACCACCGGGCGAACTGCTGAAGTCGGCGCATGCGGTCGATCGTGAATTTCGTGTGATGCGCGCGCTGTCTGGTTCCGATGTTCCAGTGGCGGAGGTGTTTCACCTTTGCGAGGACAGGGATGTTATCGGCTCCATGTTCTACGTCATGGAGTTCTGCGATGGCCGTATCTTCTGGGACTCGACCATTCCGGAAGTTTCTAAATCAGATCGAACTGCAATTTACTTCGAAATGAATCGAGTTCTGGCCGCGTTGCATCAGGTCAACCTCGAAGAAACAGGCCTTAGTGATTTTGGCAAACCCGGAAGTTACTTCGAACGCCAGTACACACGCTGGAGCAGCCAGTATCGGGCATCGGAAACACGGCCGATTGAGGCGATGGAAGCGCTGATGCAATGGCTGGGCGAGAATCTTCCCGAAGACGACGGTCGAGTTTCGTTGGTGCATGGCGACTATCGCCTCGACAACATGATTTTTCATCCGTCCGAGCCGCGAGTAATCGCGCTACTCGACTGGGAGCTGTCCACCCTTGGGCATCCGTTTGCCGATGTTGGCTATCAGTGCATGCAACTGCGCATGCCGGACAGTAAGGGTGGTATTTCCGGACTGCGTGGCAGAAACCTCGAAGAACTCGGTATACCAAGCGAGGAAGAGTATGTCGCGAAGTACTGCGAACGCACCGGCATCGACGGCATCGATAATTTCGGCTTCTACGTAGCGTTCAGCTTTTTCAGGCTGGCAGCGATCATCCAGGGCGTCGCAAAGCGTGCGCTTGATGGCAACGCATCCAATAAAAACGCCGCCGCTATGGGCGAATTCGTAGAACCGATGGCTGAGCTTGCCCTTGAGGCGATTTAGACGAACTTTCCAGGTATCTGGACTCTAAGTCAGTACGCGTACGCGCAATGGGCGTCGGCACCAACACTATTTCTAAGGAATATCTCTTGAATCAACTACTGCGACCGGCTTCATTTTTTTGTGGGCTGATTTTTCTGAGCATCGTTAGTTTCGCAGCGCATGCCGACGACGACCTCGCGACTCAGATCGATATCAACTACGAGACCTTCAATCTCGACAACGGCCTGACTGTGCTTGTGCACTCCGATCACTCTACGCCTACTGTGTTTGTCAGCATGTGGTACGGCGTAGGCTCCAAAGACGAACCTGAGGGCAAGACCGGGTTCGCACATCTATTCGAGCACCTGATGTTTCAAGGTACAGAAAACCGTGAAGGCGAATTTTTCTCGCCGTTTGCAGATGCCGGCGCCACCGGAATGAACGGCACGACGAATGAAGATCGAACCAACTACTATGCAACAGTGCCGTCCGGTGCCATCGATATGGCGTTGTGGATGGAAAGCGATCGTATGTCGCATCTTCTTGGCGCTATCACGCAAGAGGCGCTGGACGAACAGCGCGGTGTCGTGCAAAACGAAAAGCGTCAGGGTGAAACGCGACCGTATGCACAAATGTATGACAAGATTCGCGCCGGGCTTTATCCCGTCGATCACCCGTATCGACATTCTATTATTGGCTCAATGGATGACTTGAATGCGGCGTCTGTCGAAGATGTACATGAATGGTTCAATAAGTACTACGGCGCCTCTAACGTTGTTTTGGTTCTAGCTGGCGATATCAGCATCGAAGATGCGAAAGCAAAAGTCGCGCACTATTTTGCTTCGGCACCGAGTGGTGAGCCTTTATCGCACCCGAAAAAATGGGTGCCGAACCTGGCAGAGAATCGCGAAGAGAAAATGTTTGATCGTGTTGGTCAAACCAGAATCACCCGCGTTTGGGCGCTGCCGGGTTTGAACGATCAGGACACGTCCCTTATGTATCTTGTCAACGAGTCCCTGGTTGCCAACAAGAACTCGCCTTTGCGTCGCAAGATTGTCGACGAGTTGCAGCTTGCGACCAGTATTCGCGGTAATGCCCACGGGCGAGTAATGAGTGGTGAGTACAGCCTCACCGTCGATCTTCGAGAGGGCGTGACGCCTGAACAAGTACTGCCGATCATCGACGAAATCCTTGCTGAGTACCTGACATCTGGTCCCGATGCACAAATCGTTGAGAACGCAAAACTCGGCGTAAAAATGTACATTCTTGGCGCGCTGGAAACAGGCGCCCAAATTGGCAGAGTCCTGGCTGAGGGCCAGTTATTTTCTGCTAATCCGTTGTTCATCAACCAGGAGCTGCAGTGGATCAACGATGCGACCGCTGAGGAGCTTCGGCAGATTGCGGATAGATGGCTAAGTCGCGGCTACTATCAACTAACCGTCGAACCGTTTCCCGAATTGCAAAGTGCAGACAGCGAGGTTGATCGATCGACTATCCCATCAGTGACTGCTAGTTCTGATATCAATTTTCCAGATATCCAAACCACCACGCTCAAGAATGGCATGCAGCTGGTTGTCGCTCAGCGCGGCAGTATTCCTTTAATCGATATTTCAATTCAAATCGATACTGGATCGATGGCGGCGCCAGCTACCGCGCCGGGATTGCCGACATTTGTCTTTGGCCTGCTGGATAAGGGTACTAAGAAATTCGATGCCAACGAACTTGCCGCGGCACGCGATAAAATCGCTATGGGCGGGGGTTTTCAGAGCGGTTCTGAGCGCAGCTCATTTGCGTATCGTATCCTTACTGATAACCTCGAACCGTCGCTCGAGCTCGCGGCAGAAATGTTGCGCAACCCAAGTTTTCCAGATGAAGAACTGGGCAAAATAAAAGCGCAGATTTCGGCGTATCTCGCAAATCTGCAACAATCTCCTTCGCGTGCCGCCAGCGGATTATTTAATCGGGCCGTTTACGGTGCTGATAATCCTATGGGAGCCGTCTGGACGCCAGAGCTCGTTGAACAAGTAGACCAGAGCATGCTGCAAGAATGGCATGGCGCGGAAGTGACGCCAGACAGCATGACGGTCTACATGATCGGTGACATCAAAATTGATGATGCAAGCGATGCGCTTAATAGTGCGTTTGGCCGATGGTCGGCCAAAAATAGCTCGGCGCTTCGTCCAGTGGGCGATGCGCAGATCCCTGTCCCCCGCGTGATTCTGGTTGACCATCCGGGTGCGGTGTCGAGCACTATCGTTGCCGGTCATGCGATCGGCGAGTTTGATGCTGCTGCCTGGACTACGATGTCGATAATGAATAGAGCAGTTGGCGGCAGCTTTGAATCGCGTTTGAATATGAACCTTCGCGAAGACAAGGGTTGGTCTTATGGCTATCGCACGAGTATTGCGCGCAATGCGAGCGGTCAGATGACAATCTCTGGCAACGGTCAAGTGCAGACCGATAAGACGGCTGCGAGCATGGTAGAGATTCGTCGCGAGTTTGAAGAGTTCGTAGCGACTCGACCCGCAACCGCCGTCGAGATCGATCGACTCAAATTGAATCAGACTCGTTCATTGCCAGGCTCGTTCGCGACCAATGGCGGTTTTCTAAGCAACATTATCGCGTCCGACAGTTATGACTTACCGTATGACTACGCTGAAACATCGGCCGATCGAGTTGCTGCGGTCACCTTGGACGGCGTTCGATCTTCTGCCAAGCAAACTATCCATCCGGACACTCTGACGTGGTTGATCATTGGTGATCTGAGTGAAATAGAAGAGTCGGTGCGTGCACTTGCTTACGGCGACGTTGAGGTGTGGGACGCGTTCGGCAATAAAGTTCGCTAAGCGTTTCTTACCAACGGCTGATCTGGATCTAGACGCCCCAAAAAGGTTTTTCCGGTAGCGAAACCTGACCACGGTCATAGATAAGACCACCTTCACGGTCTTTCTTGATCAATAAAGGGCCGTCGATATCTACGAAATCGCAGAGTTGAGCGATGACATGCGATGGCGCCATTGATAGTGATGTGCCGCCCATGCAGCCGACCATGAGATCAAGTCCACGTTTTCGTGCATCTCGCGCGAGTATGAGGCCATGAGTCAGTCCGCCGCACTTGTCGAGTTTGATGTTGATCATTTGATAGCGTGGCGCAATCTCGTCGAGGTCACCGAGATGCAGGCAGGATTCATCAGCGCATAGCGGAGCAGGGGATTTGTAGTTTACTAATTCCTGATCGTAGCCACGCGGCAAGGGTTGTTCGATCATCAGCACGCCAAGATCATGCAGCTGCGGTGCAAACTCTTGTAGTTCGGAAAAAAGCCATCCCTGATTGACGTCGACGACCAGCCGCGAATCCGGTCGTGCGTTGCGAATGGCCGCAATGCGCTCGACAGGTCGGTCGTTGTCGAGTTTAACTTTGAAAAGGATCGTGTCAGCAGCAGCTGTTGCCTTAGCAGCCATTTGCTCCGGGGTGTCTTCGAGGCCAATAGTAAAAACAGTTTCTACCGGATCTTCGGCAACGCCGGCCAATTGCCAGGCACTTTCTCCGCAAATTTGTGCGCGCAGATCCCACAGTGCCGAATCAGCAGCGAATCTCGCGCCACCGGCGGGCAATAAATCAAGGAGTTGTTGTTCGTCGGCACCTGCGAGGATTTCTGTTTCTATGGATTCAAGTTGTTGTGCCATCGATTCGGGTGTTTCGTCATGGTAGTAAACACCTAATGCCTCACCGCGGCCGACGATTCCATCTTGCTCAATCTCATAAACAACACACGGAAAGTCTTCCCAGACGTGATCCGAAATTCGAAACGGCACAATGCTCGCCCACGACTCGATGCGCACTGATGTGGAACGTTTCATGATGCGTACTTCAAAAGAAAATTCGCAATCGGTGTCATGCCAGTCGCTATAGGATCTACACAGGGCAAGCCAAGGTCGCTCTGCATTTTCGATAAGTAGTTATCGCGTTCGAAATCGCCCATCTTCGAAGTATTGATGCTGACACCGGCGCAAAAGCAAGTCGGTCGCGTGCGGCGCGCCATTCTTAACGCGTCATCGATAACCTCATCGAGTTCGGGAATGGGGTAGTCGCCGCCTGTCTCGTCAATCTCGAGCCGCTCGGCGTCATGGCAAAGCACAATTGCATCCGGTTGCGATCCATGTAGCAGTCCCAGGCTGACGCCTGAGTAACTTGGGTTCAACAATGAGCCCTGGCCTTCAATGACATCCCAGTGGTCAGCATCATTGTCCGGCGACAGCGCTTCCGCCGCGCCGGAGATAAAATCGGCGACAACGGCATCGATGGGTAGCCCTTCACCCGCAATCATAATTCCGGTTTGCCCGGTGGCACGAAACGTTGTTTTGATATCGCGGCGCTGCAGCTCGCGGTGCAATGCAAGCGCGCTATATTTCTTGCCGACCGCACAATCTGTGCCGACCATCAATACGCGTTTTCCGCTTCGCAATCGTCCTTTACCAATTGCTATATCAGGCGGCGGGATTCGTACGTCGGTCAGCGTAGCGCCACCCTTGCTGGCGGCATCGACCAGAGCTGGAATATCGTTGAGCTTTGTATGCAAACCTGCCGCAATATTGATGCCGGCAGCCGCCAGTTGTGACAGTAGCGGCAGCCAAACATCCGGAATACGCCCACCCATTGGCGCCACACCAATAACAGCCGTCCTGACACCGGCGCCCTGTGCATCACTTACTGTCATTTCCGGAAGTCCCAAATCGACCGGACAAGCCGGCAAGCGCATTTGTCCGACGCATCTTTCGGGCCGCCAAAAAGCAATGCCGGCGCCGGTTTTTGCATGATGCATATCGGGGCAATCGCCGAGAAATAATAAATAGGGTGCTTCAAGGCTTATTTTAGTGAGGTGCATGGTGTTGTCCGGGATGTCAGTGCGCTCATTCTAGGATAATGTATACAACCACGTGCAACATTCACCAGCAGGAATCTTTTTGAAGCAAATTGCGACAGATATTGCCGATGTAATCGGTACACATCAGGTGCTGGATTCAGCTGCGGTTGCAGAGCGCGCTACCAGTTATTGGAACAGTGCGCCGATGCAGGCGGCGGCAATGGCCATGCCGTCATCCACGGATGAAATTTCCGCCGTGCTAAAGACCTGCAACAATTCCGGGCAAGCGGTTATTACGCACGGCGGCCTGACGAATGCGGTGGGGGCTGTCGAGCCGAACATCACTGATCTGGTGTTATCGACTGAAAAAATGAACGCTATCGTCGACATCGATAAGATTGGTGGTTTCGCAGTGGTCGAGGCGGGTGCTTTGCTGCAGAACGTTCAAGAAGCGGTCGCAGAAGAAGGACTCCGATTTCCACTGGATCTCGGCGCGCGCGGCAGCTGTACAATCGGTGGCAATATTGCGACCAATGCCGGCGGCATCAATGTTTTGCGCTACGGCATGATGCGAAATCTGGTCTTGGGCCTGGAAGCCGTCTTGGCGGACGGCACAATTATATCGGCCATGAATTGCATGCTCAAAAACAACGCGGGCTACGATACCAAGCAATTGTTCATCGGTAGCGAAGGAACATTGGGCGTCGTGTCGCGCGCTGTCCTGCGCTTGTTTCCGCAACCGGCGAGCCGCCAAAGCGCTTTAGTGGCGACGCATAGTTTTGATGATGTCATCGCATTGCTCGGACACGTACAGAGCCGCCTGGCCGGAACGTTGAGTGCTTTTGAGGTGGTATGGGGCGAGCATTATCGCGCGGTTACTGAAGAGGGCTGGCTGCGCGCACCTTTAGCGCGCGACTATGGGTACTACGTTGTTTTCCAGGCGGAAGGAGATGATCCTGCGGTGGACGAGCAGCGCTTCGAGACGGTGTTGGAAGATGCGCTCGAGAAAGGCTACATAGTTGATGCGGTAATTCCGAAGTCAGAATCGGAGGTGCAGGACATCTGGCGCGTGCGCGAAGATTTTGACGCCATACTTGAGGTGGCGCCGTGTTATCTCTACGACGTCAGCTTGCCAATTCGCGCCATGCAAGCCTATGTCGACGAGGTTAAACGGAACGTATCAAGTCTCTGGAAGGACGGCCGATGTTTCACGCTCGGCCACGTTGCCGACGGCAACCTGCATTTTTTCATCTCACCCTGCGCGGAAGGCGATAATCATCACGCCGTCGACAAGTGTGTCTACGAGCCGTTGCAAAAGTACGCTGGTTCGGTTTCTGCTGAGCATGGTATTGGCGTTGAGAAAGTGCGCTGGCTGCAGCACAGCAAGAGTAAGGCCGACATTGATTTGATGCGTATGCAGAAACGCAATATGGATCCGAATAATATTTTGAATCCCGGCCGAATTTTCGACGCCAAATATTAATTCGGCAGGAAAATCCTAAGCGTCGACAAACGAGCATCGTCATGCCCGATATTAAGCACTCGACGGTTATGCCATTCTAGGAAGGTATAGCGAGCAGGCATCCTACCATTTGCCGTCGACGTCTCCGACGCGCTCGAATGTTTCGCCTAGCAGTACGCCAAGCTCGCGGCGTTCATCACCTTGCAGGACAATGCCAGGACGCCCATGCGCCCATCGGTAATTACAGATGAGCGCTATGTCACCGACGCTCCAGTCGATAGGGACGCCGAAGCGATCGTAGACTTCAACAAACAGCGCTTTTTCTTCGCGCGTCATTTCTGTCAAGTCACCGAAGGTCAGTTTTAGCGGGCGCTGGTCGTAAGGCAGATGCATGACTTTTGGCCAGGTATCGAACCACATGCCATCGTCGGCGACGCTGGCATACAGGAGGTTTCGATCCAGCGTCGGGAAGTATTCGAATGCTGAAGCGAAGTAACGTGTTTTCAACAGACGATTGGGTCCCCAACTGACTTCCAGGCCACGAGTCTTGGCAAATGCTTCTGCCTCATCGGGCTCTTCGACGCCCATCGATTTTTGCCAATGGTTGTAAACGCCAATCTGGTCGCTGCCAGCAAAGGCATCGCGGTCAGTCAGGTCACGGTGATAGCAAAGGCCAAGTTCTTTCAACTTCTGACCGAAGTCGGTTGCCAGAATATAGTCTGTCGCCTGTACGTTGTCGGATACGAAGGTCGCACCTTTGCCAGCAACGCGCGACTTGGCCATAAAGCTAAGCATCGTCGTGCTGGTGCCTACGTAGGCCATTTCATGATGGTAATGCAGATGCGCTTCCAGTGGCGCACCTACTTCATAGACATTTGGTTCGAGGCGGTCACGTGGGTTAGCGCCGGCGTCGTAGCGCATCTCATTTTCCATAATCAGCTTTGCGACGACGCGCATTTTTTGCACGTCAGTCAGGCGTGTATTGACGAGATAAACGAGGCCCATCCTGTCAAAGGTTTCGTTCATTCGCTCGGCGAGTTCACTGCCAGGGGTTAAGTCGGCGTCATCCATGGCGAACTGCGAACAATCAATAGTAAAAAGACTGGGGTCTTGGGCAGGCGTGCCTGCCCACCAACGGGGTTCTATGTAATCCGGCAATGCGGCCATCGATGTGCTCATATGCGCACTTTGCTACTGATTTCAGCTATCGTCAATCCCTGATTAGCTGAAATTGCAGTCGCGTCCCGCGACGGCCCCTGCACCGCCATGCAAAGCCAACGCATATGTCGTGCTATTTCGCATTAACGTACCCAGCTGCCTGATTCAGATCGTGGAATAGGCTCGTTTAGCATCAGGGCACGTACGTATCTGACTGGCGGTGAACCGTAACTCAGTGCCTGATCGTGATAGCGCCGCAGGGTGAACTCATCGCCCCAGGCGTTTTCTACCGCGCCGCGCAATTCAAGGTGTTCCTGGTAGCCCACGAAGTAAGTTGAAAGCTGCGCTGAGCTAAGCTGCGCTCTAACCCATTTGCCGGCTGCTTCACTCTCTTCCTGGAAGCCACCCTCAATCATTAGCGTCATTGCTGATGCTTGCGTCATACCGTCAACATGAATTCCGGAGTCGATGATCGCATTGGTAATGCTACGCAGATACCACTTAAGGTTTATCAGCTTCATCAGTGGATCGTAGTCCAGGTAGCCTTCAGCGATCATCATTTGCTCGGCGTAGACTCCCCAGCCCTCGACGAATGTCCCGGACCAGAGTAGTGAGCGTAATGTTGATGGATAGCGGTTGCTAAGTGCGAATTGCAGATAGTGACCAGGGACGCCTTCGTGGATGGTCAGATCCTGAATCGAGTACAGATTGTATTCACGCAAAAATGATTGAATTTGCTTCTCTGTCCAATCCGCTGGCAACGGCGCGACCGCATAGAAAGCGGACTGTCCACGATCGAGCGGTCCCGGGGGATCAAGGTATGCCACGCTCACGCCGCGCTGAAACTCCGGCATGATAACGATCTCAATCGGATCATCCGGCATCGTGACAATATTTTTCTCGATGACAAAGTCAATCGCTTGCTGCAGTTGTTGTTTCGCAACCTCCACAATTCCGTCGGGTGGGGGCAAATTCTGATATGCCGCCTCAAGTGCTGCACGAATGATCACCTGTTTGTAGGGTTCATCCGGACTGTCAGGAAACGTCGTGTATGGATGTAAGGACAGATAGACCGTCTTTGCGACTTCGTACATTTCATTGCGTACGGACTCGTATTCCTGTTCCGCTTTCGCTTTGATCTCCTTGCGACTCAATGGCGAGTTAAGTGCATAGGAAAGTTTAACGTCGAAGTTCTCAGCACCGATTCGAAAATCGCCTGCTGCGCGCGGCAACAGCTCTTCTTCTAGCCAGATTTGGTGTTCCGCAATGGCGCTCCTGGCGATTTCGATCGCTGCATTGAGTTTTTCCTGATCGACTTCTGGAAGTACGCCCATTTCAGGGATAATCATTGAGTCAATGATTGAAACCAGACCTGGGTTTTGCTGAATAGCCGTTTCGGCATGAATTTTTGGTACTCGTTGTGGCTCAATTGCGTTACGTGATTGTTCAAGAAAACGCGGCAGCTGTATCAGTCGCGATGTCGCGCTACGCAATCGCTCCTCCAACGGTGCGAAATTTCTTGCCACGAGTGCATAGATAGCACTGCCGGAAATTGACACATAGGTTAGCGGGTTCCATGCCCACTCTTGAAGTACGTCCTGCGACCAAAGATCGGACTGCAGTTGATTCATCAAAATTTCGGCGTCTATCTGATTGGCTCGAGACAGTTCGCCGCTGTCAATAGCATCGAGTGCCGTAATGTATTCGACCAGCAGGGCTCGATATTGATCGCGTGCCGCCGCATCCACCTGATCGAGCTTGTGATCCGCGCTGTGGTCGCCAACCAGAGTGGCGTACACCGGCGAAAAATTAGTCAAATCGCTAATGTACTCGTCGCCCAGGTTTTGAAACGCCTGATTACTGGCGTCATCAGCGTATGCAACTGCTCCAGCGCAGAGAAATACGATTAAAAAAGAGATCCGTTTCATCGCCTTATCCCGCACCAATTCCAGTTGTACTAAACCTTAGCACGGCTTTGACAACGCTGTAATATGCGGCAATGCGTTGTATTTATATTGTTTCATTGTTAGCGATCAGCATAGTGCTGCCAGCCGTCCTGCACGCTGAGGAGCGTTTGCCGGCGGCATTTATCCGCATTCCCGAATCCGTGCAATCAATATTTGTTGCGCAAACGAATACGGCTGAGTTTCACCGCTTCGATCGCTCCGCGGACTTGCTAGTGCATCAGGGTACTTACTACATGTCGATCGGTCAGGCCGGTGCTGGAAAGCAACGGGCTGGCGACAGGCGAACGCCGCTGGGTGTTTATTTCGTTACTGAGCGTCTGGATACCTCACGACTCCATGAAAAATATGGTGTCATGGCTTTTCCATTGGACTATCCGAACGCATGGGACCGGCGAGCGAAACGCAGTGGTGACGGTATTTGGGTGCATGGCGTTGACGCTAACGGTGGCGAACGGCCAGCGTTAGATACGGATGGCTGCGTTGCGCTGCGGAACGAGGATTTGACTGCCCTGGCGCCGAGTTTCTCAGAAAATGTCACGCCTGTGATCGTAGCGCGAGACCTTACCTGGTCCTCGGCAGAGGAAAATATTGAGTTACGGCTTGAGTTGGAAGCTGCGGTCGCCGCTTGGGTTGACTCGGTTTCAAGCGCGGACTTGCATGCTTACCTGTCAATTTATGATGACGAATTTCAGCGCTGGGGATTGAACAAAGCTCAATGGTCTGCCGTGTCTGTGCAAGCAATCGCATCGCAACCAGTCCATGAGCAATCGATGAGTGATCTGTTATTGCTCCGATACCCGGAAGAAGAGGGCGTTTATCTAAGCCGCTTTCATTTACAGCGTGCGACAGATGATCGGATGGTCGAAACTACGAAACGCCTGTACTGGCGGCGCAATGCGCAAGGCGCACTGCGTATTATCGCTGAAGATGATGGCTAAGCTAAGATCTAGCGGAGACCCTCGCGAGCGGTGAGCTCGTCGATGACTTCGATCAATTTTGGATAGCTACCGGCCATAGCTGCGTCCGTCTTGTACTTGCCATTCACGATGATCATTGGAACGCTCATGACGTTGTAGCGGCGTGCAAGATCGGCAGCAAGGCGCAAGGCCTGATTTACCTCAAATGAATTCCAGGTGCGCTTGAAGTCGTCGGCACTTACACCGGCTCGTTCGAATAATTTCTGCGCGGTAGCTTCAGAAGCTATGCGGTTTCCTCTGCGGTGAAAATCTTCAAATATCATATTGCGAAAAGCATTTTGATCCTGCAGCTTACCGCTCTGGGTGAGAAAAACTTCGGTGTAATAGAGTTGTGCGTGCAGCTGTGCAAGCTGATTAAATGCCGCTGGTATGCGCACAAATCGAACGTCGGGATCTTTGCTTTCTTCCCAGCGAACCATGTGTCCTTCAAGGTCGTAGCAATGTGGGCAGCTGTACATAAAGACTTCGGCGACTTCTATTTTGTCCGGACCGCCAACGGTTGGCTGTGTCGGAGTCAGGCGTGTGAAGTGCGTACCTTCCTTAAACTTCCAGGTTCTTCCCTCGGTTGCATCGTCGGCCAGCGCCAGCAAAATTGCTTTGTCCTCGGGTTCAGCCTCTGCCGCCGATTCTTCAACAACCACCAGCGACTCGGTGTTGGGCACCGCGCTCTCCGTTGCATTATCAACCGAGCTTACGATTTCTTCTTCAACAGCGGCGGCTTCGACTTCTGGCGCAACTGCCTCTTCCTTGCTGCAGGCAGCAATAACGAGGGCGAGGACAGACAGGCAAAATAGTTTTTTAAGGTTACCTAGTTTCATATTACTTCAGTCCCTGTACGTAGGAAGAAAGTGCCGCAATGTCTTCTTTGCTTAAACGCGCTGCGATGTCTTGCATGATACGAGTCTTGCCATCGCTGGTGCGGGCAGCATTCGCATAATCATTAAGTTGTTTGGCGGTGTAAGTCGCGTGTTGACCGCGCAACGCCGGGTATTTGGCGGCTGGATTGCCGCGTCCCGATGGTCCATGGCAAGCGAGACAGGCCGAGGTTTTTTCCTCGAGGTTGCCGCCGCGATAAAGTGATTCACCACGATCAAGCTGTGACGCATCTGCAACGGCCTGTGCCGCACCCGGCAGGCTCTCAAAATAAACAGCAAGATCAGCCATTTCCTCATCACTCAACAGCATCGCCTGCGACGTCATCAAAGGATCACTGCGGCTACCGTCTTTGAAGGCCTTCAGTTGCGCTAGCAAGTAGGGCGCGTTCTGCCCGGCAAGATTCGGCCACATTGGGCTAGAGCTATTGCCCTCAGCGCCGTGGCAGGCACTGCATGTCACTGAATTGGCTTTGCCGGCCTCAGCCGACCCCTCGACCAGGCTCTGTGCCCGAAGCTGTGTGCCTGAAAGCAAGATGCCAGCGGCCGTGAACAGCAATGCAAACTTAATATTCATATTGTCTAACCGTTACTTTCCTGCGTTGGCAGTGCCATCGCTTTAAGATTATTGATCTGACTGTTTGTTGCGAACCGGGCCGGAGGGCCTTAGGGTCCATGACAAGCTGAACTACCTTGCTGAGTGCCTTCGAACCGGTCAGACTAGCCGTTCGGTCCTGTACCCAGCAGAGCCAAATTATACACATTATCCGCAGGCCGTACCCCATGTCGCAATACCCTGAAGCCGAGTTTATCAAGAGTGCAAACGCAGTCAGCCAGTTTGTGGGCGATAGTGGCGCAGAAGTTGCTGTGGCGGGTCGCTCGAATGCCGGCAAGTCGAGCGCTATCAATATTATTGTCAATCGGCGGCAGTTCGCGCGCACCAGCAAGACTCCGGGCCGCACCCAGCTGATTAATTTTTTCCGCCTGCAGGATGAGCAACGACTGGTCGACCTGCCGGGTTATGGCTTTGCCAAAGTTTCGGCCAAGATGCGAGCGCACTGGCGTAGTCTAATGGCGGACTATTTTGAGTCGCGCAAGAGCCTGCGGGGCCTGTTTCTGATCATTGATATCCGCCGTCAGATCACACCTTTTGATGAGAACATGCTGGGATTTGCCGAAATGGTCGCCTTGCCAACTCATGTGCTGCTCACCAAATGCGACAAATTGAAACGCGGACAAGCCGCAAAGGCTATGTTGGAAGTTCGGCGTGATCTCGAAGGTATTGCCAGCGTGCAGCAATTCTCTGCGCTTACGCGCGTTGGCGAAGATGAGGCGCGCTCCAAGCTGCATGAGTTCCTCACCTTAAAATAACCCCGAAGCAACGGTTGTAGCCGCTACCCCGGGGCTAAAAGAAGCAATCGGTCTTGGGGAGACCGTATTGCACGCCTGCTTAGGGAGGTAAGCAGGCGAGTGACTTACGCACTCAGAAGATTAGAGGCAGAATTGCCCCCTGAGTTCATAAAGATTATAAGATTTTGATAATTATGCAGAAAGAGACTAGGCCAAGTCTGAGCCATTATGCTGTTAGTGGGCTTCATCCCAGTTAATTCCGACGCCTACGTCGACTTTTAGCGGTACTTCAAGCGTCGCCGCGCCGTTCATCAAGTCGGTAACACGATCACGTACGCCGTCGATGCAATCTTCGTCAACTTCGAATACGAGCTCATCGTGAACCTGCATAATCATCCGCGCACCGGGTTTCTCCGTGTGCAGCCATTCATGCACCGAGAGCATGGCTTTCTTGATGATGTCGGCAGCGGTGCCCTGCATCGGTGCATTGATGGCCGTGCGCTCAGCGTATTGGCGCCGGTTGGCATTGCGTGCATTTATCTCCGGAAGATACAGGCGCCGGCCAAAAACGGTTTCGACGAAACCATCGGTACTGGCCTTGTCGCGAATGTCATCCATGAATTTCTTCACGCCCGGGTAGCGATCGAAGTACAGATGCACATACTCCTGAGCCTCACCGCGCGATATACCGAGTTGCTTGGCCAGGCCAAAAGCGGACATGCCGTACATCAAACCGAAATTAATTGCCTTGGCAGAGCGGCGTTGATCATCGGTGACCTCAGCGAGCGGCATATCGAATACCTCAGCAGCCGTTGCGCGGTGAACATCGAGCTCCTTGGCAAAGGCATTCATCAAACTGGGGTCTTTGGACAAATGCGCCATGATGCGCAGCTCAATCTGCGAGTAATCGGCTGCGAGCAGCAGTTTGCCCGCTGGCGCGATGAATGCCTGACGGATACGGCGGCCCTCGGGCGTTCGGATCGGGATGTTTTGCAAATTTGGATCAGTGGATGAAAGACGCCCGGTCGCAGCGACTGCCTGATGATAAGAAGTATGGATACGTCCCGTATGTGCCGCGATTTGCAGTGGCAGCTTGTCCGTATAAGTACTCTTGAGTTTGCTGACGCTGCGGTACTCAATAATGACGGCCGGCAACTCATAGTCACCAGCGAGCTCGATGAGAACGTCTTCAGCGGTTGAGGGTTGTCCTTTTGGCGTCTTGCGAATGACCGGCAAGCCCTGTTGTTCAAACAAGATTTGCTGTAACTGCTTCGGCGAGCCGAGGTTAAAGGGACCGCCTGCGAGATTGTGCGCCTTGGCCTCCAGCTCAATCATTTTCTTCGCCAGTTCACTGCTTTGCGTGGCCAGCATTTTACGGTCGACCAGTACGCCGGTTTCTTCCATCTCCAGCAATACAGCTACCAGTGGTTGCTCGATGTTCTGGTAGATGCTTCGCAAGCCATCGTGGAGCTGCAGTTGCTCCCACAGCGTGGTGTGCAATTGCAAAGTAATGTCTGCATCTTCCGCCGCGTAGGGGGCGGCGGTCTCGAGATCAATCTGATTGAAGGTTAGTTGCTTGACACCCTTGCCGGCTACATCTTCGTAGTGGATGGTTTCGCGACCGAGATACTGGCGTGCTACAGAGTCCATGTCGTGTCGCGTAGCGACGCTGTTCAGTACGTACGATTCCAGCATGGAATCGAACTGCATTCCTCTTAACGCGATGTCATAACGAGCCAGAATATGAGCGTCGTACTTTAGATGGTGGCCAACTTTCTTCTTGCTTTCGTCTTGCAGCCAGCCGCGCAGTTTTCCCAGCACCTCATCCCGAGGTAGTTGATCCGGTGCGCCCGGATAGTCGTGTGTCAGCGGAATGTATGCCGCTTCACCGGCACTGACCGACAGCGACAGGCCGACAATCTCCGCCTGCATGTAGTTGATGCTCGTGGTCTCGGTATCAAAAGCGGTGAGATCGGCCTGGTCAATCGCTTGCAGCCAACGATCAAAAGCGTCCCAGCTGAGGACAGTTTCGTACTGCGCTTCGTGCTTCTCTTCGACCGGGCTCGCGGGCTGTTCGTTCTCCTCGTCGAGTTGACTCAGCATGGAGCGCAATTCGAAGTGGCCGTAAAGCTCGCGCAATCGCTCCCCATCGGCATCGCGAGGCAGCAAATCGTCGATAGCCATATCAAGATCAAGATCCTCACGAATGGTCGCAAGTTGTTGCGACAGTCGAAGCTGCTCGACATTATCGCGCAGACTATCGCCAACTTTGCCTTTTATCTCGGCGGAATTTTCGACGATTCCATCGGCGCTGGCATACAGGTTGAGCCACTTGGCAGCAGTTTTTGCACCAACCTTGGGAACGCCGGGTATGTTGTCCGAGGTGTCACCGACAAGCGCCAGGTAGTCGACAATTTGTTCCGGGTAGACATCAAATTTTGCCTTTACACCGTCGCGATCCATGCGTGTGTCGTTCATGGTATTGATCAAAGTGACTTTGTCATTGACGAGTTGTGCCAGATCTTTGTCGCCTGTCGATACAAGTACTTTGATGCCCTTGTTCGCTGCCTGCTTGCACAAGGTGCCGATAACGTCATCGGCCTCAACGCCTTTGACACGCAGTAGTGGCAATCCCATCGCTTCGACCGCGTCAAGAATTGGCTGGACCTGCGAGCGGAGTTCATCCGGCATTGGTGGGCGATTGGCTTTGTAATCAGTGTAGAGATCGTCTCTAAATGTTTTTCCGGGTGCATCGAACACCACGGCAACCTGTGTTGGTTGCTCCTCACGCAGCAACTTTTGGATCATCGTTAGAACGCCATGCAATGCGCCGGTTGGTTCACCGTTTGAATTGGTGAGCGGTGGCAGCGCGTGATAAGCGCGATACAAGTACGAGGACCCGTCGATAAGAACGAGATCGGTCATGGGTTTACAGACGGCTACTCAGACTCGGAGGAATCTTCGCTGGATTCCTGATCTGTTTCTTTAGCGTCGTCAGTAGATTGCTGTGCCGGCGGTGCTGCCATCTGGCTCGGACTACCAGGTACATAAAGAGGCCCACTCTGGCCGCAAGCAGAGAATAGGAACAGTGCAGACATGGCGGTCATCAGGAAGGTCAGGCGTTTCATGTAATTGACTCTCGTGTGGTGTCAGTAGTGATACATCAAGTATAGAGCCACGCGGCCCGGAAGGGCATTATTTTGCGTATTGTTTTGCTACCTGGCGATAAGCGTCGCGGAATGTCAGGCCTTCTTCCTGTACCAACCGGTAAGCCTCTGCCGTAGCAAAAATTCCGTCGTCGAGGTGAATGTTATCGGCGACAAACTCCAGGCCATCGAGCAGATAGGCCATTATGTCGACGCTCTCTACTGCGAGATCGATGGAACGGAACAGCGGTGACTTGAGGCGTTGCAGATCGCGGTGGTAACCGGACGGCAGTTTTGCGGTGATCATTAAGGATTCGTCGAGGCACCCTTGGCTGGTCGCTGATGAGGCTCGCAACAATTCGAGTACATCAGGGTTTCTTTTCTGCGGCATGATCGACGAGCCGGTCGTCACTTCCGCTGCGAGCTTTATGAATGCGAATTCCTGCGTATAGAACATCAACAGGTCACTCGCCATGCGGCTCAGGTCCTGCATCAACAGCGTAATTTCGAATAGTAGTGCGCTTTCGGCCTTGCCGCGAGACAGCTGTACCGCAGTAACGGGTTCCTGAGTTACCTCGAATTCGAGTTTTGCGGTCGTCGCGTTGCGATCCAGCGCCAAACCTGGCGTGCCGTATCCCGCTGCGCTGCCCAGCGGGTTCTTGTTGATGCGTCGTTGAGCCGCCAGCAGACCGGCCTCGGCGTCAGCAAAGCCTTCGTCAAAACCGCCACACCAAAGGGCAACTGATGAAGGCATGGCGTGTTGCATGTGCGTGTAGCCCGGCAACTCGATCTCGCCCTGGCGTTTGCTGAGGGCGGTGACGGAGCTGCGTAGTTGACTGACGCGTGTCGAAAGATCGTCAGCCGCATCCCGCAAGTAAAGTCGCAGCGCCGTAAGAACCTGATCGTTTCGCGATCGACCAAGATGCAGTCGGCCGCCGGCCGCTCCAATGGCATCTGTCAGACGGCTTTCCAGCGCGGTATGTACGTCTTCGTCTTCGAGCTGAATTTCCCAGTGACCAGCTTCGAAGCTGGTCAGAAGCTCGTTCAAGCCAGCGCAAATTGCGTCTCGATCGTCGCTGCTGATCAGCTCCTGATCCGCGATCATTTCCGCGTGCGCAATTGAGCCGCGGACATCGTAGGGGACCAGGCGTGCGTCAAGTTTGTGATCTTCTCCGGCCGTATAGCGCAACACCCGCTCATCCAGCGGCAGCCCTTTTTCCCAAAGTCGACTCATGTGTTCTGACTCTGCTCTGCGGGCGTCAGGCCAGCGATGTCGTCGACCACCAATGTGCCGGTGCCTTCATTGGTAAAGACCTCCAGCAGGATGCTATCGGGCAACTTGCTGGAGATGACATGCACCCGCTGCACACCGTTGGCGATGGCTGCGTCTATTGCGGCTGCCTTAGGCAGCATGCCGTCCGCAAGACTGCCCGAATCACGCAGCTTCTGCAGGGCTGCGCGATCGATATAACTAATCAACGAACTGGGATCGCTTATGTCTTCGAGAATACCGGCCGCGCCGGTGGCGAGAATCAGTTTCTCGGCATTCAGTTCGGCTGCGATTGCAGCGGCGACAGTATCGGCATTGATATTCAGAATGGTTCCTGACTCGTCGCACGACAATGGACTGACCACCGGCATCAAGCCGCTTTCCAATTGCTTGCGCAGAATATCGGCCTCAACCGAGTCGATATCGCCGACAAAGCCGTAGTCGACTGGCGAGTCGCCTTCGCGAGCAACCGGAGGGCGCTTGTGAGCTCGAATCAGGCCTGCGTCGACTCCACTAATACCAACAGCCGGGATGCCAAGATTACGGCAGGTGGCAAGAATTCGTGTGTTGATCTGGCCGTTCAGAACCATGGTCGCGACGCTTAGCGAATCGTCGTCAGTGACGCGGCGCCCGTCAACGAAAGTAGTGTCGAAGCCGAGAGCCGTTGCCAGCTCAGTCGACTGCGGGCCGCCTCCGTGCACCAGTACAACGCGGATACCTACCTGGTGGAGGATGCCGACCTGCTCCATTAGAGCGTTGGTTTTTTCGGCATCGATGAATACTTCGCCGCCAGCCTTAATGACAAAGACCTTGCCTTTGAATAGCCTTATATACGGCGCAGCGTGCTTCAGTGCGGAGACGACAATTGCGCGATCTTTGCTGGTGCTCACGACGACCTCCCCAGCATTTGATGTAACACGGCCATCTGCGCAAGCATTCTGTTGCGTGCCTCGGGAATGACGATGCTTCTGGGTCCGTCAAGAATTTCATCTGCGACCACTACGCCCCGTCGCACTGGCAGGCAATGCATGAATCGACATTCCTTATCAGCATTGCCAAACCACGATTCATTGACGCACCAGTCAAGATGCTGTTCTCGCAGTTTTTGGTCGCCGAGTCTATCTCCATAGTGCCGCGTTGATGACCAGGACTTCGCATAGATGATCTGTGCGTCCTGCATTGCTTCGCCGCGTTGATCCGTTTCTGTGACTGAGCCACCCGAACTCGCGGCTGCGGATCTCGCTTTCTGCATTAATTCCTCCGGAAGCTCGAAGCCCTCGGGACGCAGTACGGTTACATCCATGCCGCGTTTCGCCGCCATATGCAATGTCGCAGCGGGAACAGCTAGCGGCAATGCCAGCGGATGATAGGCCCAACTGAGAACAAATTTTCCACCGTTAGCCGGAATGCCATGATCATCCATAGTCTTCCAGTCAGCCAGGCTTTGGCACGGGTGGTTCATTGCCGATTCCATGTTGATATAGGGTGTGTCTACCAAATCAGTCAGCGCGGCGAACTCAGTCTCAGCCATATCGGCGTTGATGTTTTTGCGCTCGGCAAAGGCTCGGATGCCGATGGCATCTCCGTAGGAGGCAATGACAGGCATCGCTTCTCGAATGTGCTCGGCTGCCGAACCGTCCATGACAATGCCCGGCCGTGTTTCCAGACCGTGGATAGACATGTCAGGTGAAATAACGAATGAACCGCCACCGAGACGTACCATTGCAGCCTGAAATGAAGCCAGGGTTCTCAATGATGGACTCAAGAAAAGCAAAGACAGTACTTTGCCCTTTAGTGCTTCGGGTTCGGGGTGTTTGTCGAGGCGGCTAGCAAGCGCTATCAACTCACTAATTTCTTCATTGGAAAAATCCGCCAAATCGTTAAACGCTTTCATTCTGATTTCCTTTCATTCATCCGTTAGCTACTTTTTGTAGCGCATCGGCAAACTGTTCTATGTGATGTTTCTGAAGGATCAGTGGCGCCAGTACCCTTAATATGTTCGGATCTGAGCTGCTACCGGTCAATATATTTTGCTCCAGCAAGGAGTTTCTAACTTCGACTGCTGCCCGATCACAAACCAGTCCGAGGAGCAGGCCTTTGCCCTGAATCCGGGTTATCGGGCCCGTAATACAAAGTTCGCGAATCGCGAGTTCGCAAGCACGGACGTTTTCTAATAGATTTTCGTCATTAATGGCATCTATGGTTGCAACAATCGCGGCGGCTGCGATCGGTCCACCGCCGAACGTGCTGCCAAGATCACCCGGTCGAAGATTCGCTGCGATATCGTCAGTGCACAACACCGCGCCGCAAGGTATGCCGCCACCGAGCGCCTTCGCACTGGTGAGGATATCCGGTTCGATATCATGTAGCTGAATCGCGAAGAACTCGCCACAGCGGCCCATGCCGGATTGCACTTCGTCCGCGATCAGCAGCGCGCCATGTTGCTCAGTCTGCGTGCGCAAAGCCGTCAGGAATTCGTTGCATAAATCATAGGCGCCAGCGATGCCTTGGACGGGCTCAAAAATCACGGCCGCGATGTCATCGCCGATCATGCTCATCGCCGCATCGACGTCATCACGCGGAATAAAATCTACGTCAAACGGCCGCGATGGAAAGCCATACCAGCGATCGGAATTCCAGGTAACCGCGGCAGCGGCTGCTGTCCTGCCGTGAAAACCGTGGCTGATCGCCAGGATTTTTTTTCGGCCAGTCGCCATACAGGCGATGCGAAGTGCATTTTCATTGGCCTCTGCGCCGGAATTGACGAAGAAAACCCGGTCAAGACCGCGCGGCGCGACACCGGTAAGTTTCTCAGCCGCTAGCGCGCGAATGTCCAGAGCGACCGCATTGCTTTGAAAGAGTAACTTTTTACTTTGCTCGCTTATTGCTTCGACCAAGCCGGCATGCGCGTATCCCAGAGCGGCCACTGCGTGACCACCGTACATGTCGAGAATACGGCGCCCATCCTGCGTCAGGATTTCACAACCGCTGGCGCTTTCCGGTACAAACGGCAACTGGCCGTAAACCGGGATAGTGACGGCGGCTTCGCGGCTTCGTGCATCCGTCATCAGGTCCACCCCGGCGATGCTGCGGTAAGGCCTGCAGTTTCAGGCAAGTTCCAAAGTCGATTCATCCACTGGATCGCGCCGCCAGCGGCTCCCTTGACGAGATTGTCGATGGTGCTCATGACAACAATGGAATCACCATCGCTCGCGACACTTAGATGACACATATTACTGGCGACCACATTCTTGAGTTTCGGTGTGCCTGAAACGACCTCGACAAACGGCGAATCGGCATACGCTTCGATGAATACCTTGCGTAGTTGTTCTTCACTAACAGGAGACTTTGCCTTCGCCTGCAATGTTACGTGGATTCCTCTTGCGAACGGACCCGAGTGCGGTACGAAATGCAGCTTCGTTTCCCGACCGCTGGCTGCGTTAGCAAGCGCTGTGACCTCCGGCGAATGACGGTGATTGAGTGGCTTGTACGCATATAGGTTGCTGTTGCGTTCCGGGTGGTGCGTGCCCGCTTGCGGGCTGCGTCCAGAGCCGGTACTGCCGGTCACCCCTGATACAAACAAATCAGATTCGCTCAGGCCCGAACGCATTAACGGCACAGCGGCGAGTAAAGTTGCCGTTGCAAAACAGCCCGGGTGGCCAACGTGCGGCGTTTCGATCGACGCAAGATGTTCCGGGACAGCACAGGTGAACTGATCCAATAGTTGCGGCGCGCCATGGCTTGCGCCGTACACCGCCTCCCAACTGGCTTGTTCCGCATAGCGAAAATCGGCCGATGAATCGACGACATGGACTTGCAGACCTTTACTGCTCGCAGTAGCCAGCGCTGCGGCGATCGTCTCTGCGGAAGCGCCATGCGGTGCAGCAGAAAACAAGGCAACCTGGCTGCCATCAGGAATTGTCTTTGACCACTGATCTCTTGCGACAAATGTTGTATTGCCAAATGCCTGCGACAGATGTGCGAAGGTGTCGGCAATTGCTTCGCCTGCACGGCTGTCAGAAACGGCAGCGGCCAGTTCGAAATTAGGATGATTCACGAGCAAGCGCAGTAATTCGCCGCCGACGTAGCCGCTGGCGCCAATCACTACAGCTTGGATAGACTCACTCAAAGCGACTCTCCCTTGAGCAGCGCAGCAATAGTGTCCCCAAGGGCGACACCGTTTGACAGCGCGTTAATTCCGGGTAGCGAAAGACGCCCGGCAATTTGTTCAATGCCGACGTCGTTGTCGGTTGCAGGGCCAGTGACTACGGCTGGTTCAATATCGAATTCGTCGCGTAGAATTTTTGCGCCGCCCCAAGCCGAGACTGGGTCGTTGGCGCACAGCACCACTGCGGTCAGCGCGGCATGAATCTGTGCGTCGGCAAGTATCGCGGCCACTCCGTATGATCCTAACAAGCCATCACCGAGTTCCAGAACAATTACGTCCGGTTTCTTTGCCGCAAGCTTGCTTAGCAATGAGCGCGTGAGGGCAGGTCCGTTATCTGCAGTGGTCGTCATCACGCCAAGGTCAGAAAAAATCATCGTGTCCTCAGCGCCCGCATCTTCCATCGCCAGAACATCGCGACGTAACGACACACCGGTGGCTTTACAAGCGGCGACATTCAGGCCGAGGTGGCGCAAGCGACCAACAATTGCGCAGGCGGCCGCCGTCTTGCCGGAATCCATGCAGGTGCCAGCCAATGCGACAACCGGGACTCCATTCGCATTGAGCTGGGCATCGTAATCCAATGACGATGCACCGGCGCGAGCGGGAACACCAATTCGCTCACCCAGGTAGGGGAACTCAAGCACGGTGCCGAGCACTTCACAGTCGAACGGCTCACCAACGTCGGGATTCACTGAGTCACAGAGACCGATCACGCCGCCAATATTTAGCAGCTGCACGTTGTCACCCGCAGCAAGTTCAGTCGGTAGATGCCCTGAATATCCGCGTAATGCATTGCGATGCCCGAGTGCGCCAACAACGATATCGCCCATCGTTACGGTCGCCATGCGACCCGAAGTGAGCTCCAACTGGTTGTAGCGGGTTTTGTTATTGAGAACGCGAACCGCAACTAACACACCTTCTTCACAAGGGATATCAGGTGAAAGCCTGAGTTCCGATGTAAGGTCATTGTGTTGCGCGACAGACGCAATCTTGTCGACGACGATATTTCTCATTCTAATCTCCAGCCGCGCGCGTTTGCAGCGAGCCAGTCAGGGACATGATGCGGGCGTAACCGACGGCATCCGCAGCCGTCCATTCGCCGGCGGATTCGCCATACACGCCTTTGGTTGCCGCGAGAAGTGAGTGCGGTGAGGAAGTGCCTTCGATGAACAGCTGGCCGGGACGCAATCCGAACTGCACGCTGCCGCTTACACGTCGTTGCGACGACCTCAGCAGGGCCTCGATATCGTCGCAGGCAAGATCCAGCTGCTTACCTTCGTGCACCAGATCTCCATAGACAGCACAAGTGGCGTCCTTCACGCGCATTTGTTGTGCACTCAATACGAGTTTCTCCAATTCGCGATGCGCCGTAATTAGGGTGATCGCGGCCGGCGCTTCGAACGCCACGCGTCCCTTGGTGCCAAGTACCGTGTCGCCAAGGTGAATGCCACGTCCGATTCCATAAGCTCCCGCGAGCGCTTCCAGCGTTTCAATCAATTCAATCGGCGCCATGGCCTTGCCGTTCAATGCCACGGGGATGCCTTGTTCAAAGACGAGCGTATGAGTTGACGGTTCGAGTGGCGCAGAAAATGCGCTTGCTGATAACACCCAGGCGGATTCAGGTATCGATGCTTGTGAGGTCAAGGTTTCCTGACCGCCTATCGAGATTCCCCACAGGCCGCGGTTGATTGAATAGTCTGAGCCTTGTGCTGGCAGTGGTAGTTTGTGGTCCTCGAGGTAAGCCAGTTGTTCTTCACGAACCCAGCTGTTGTCGCGAACCGGTGCCAGGATCGTGAGGCCGGGATTCAAAGTACGCAAGGCGACCTCAAAGCGGACCTGATCATTGCCCGCAGCGGTGCAGCCGTGGGCAACCGTTGTTGCACCACGTTGTTTGGCGATTTGCGCGAGTTTTTCAGCCTGCAATCCTCGTTCAGCGCCGACACATAAGGGATATGCCTGGCCGCGCAAAACGTTTCCGGCGATCAAATATCGAATGACATTGTCAAAATAATCCTGCTTAGCATCGATCAGAACATGCTCGATCGCGCCGAGTGCCATGGCCTTGTCTTTAAGTGCCGCGGCCGCTGCCGCATTGATGCCGCCGGTATCAACGCAGGCTGTAATGACTTCACGTCCGTAGTTTTCTTTTAACCACGGGACGCAAAAGGAAGTATCGAGGCCGCCAGAAAACGCCAGGATGATGGGGGATGTGTCGTCGTTCATCGCAGTTGATGCTCAATTCGGTTCAAAAGGATTTTTTGCGCGGTGCCATTTTTGGTCGCGACAAAAACTGTGTCATCACCGCCGATATTGCCGATAACCTCTGGCCAATTGCAGCGATCGAGGGCCAGAGCAACGCGCTGCGCTGCGCCAATGGCAGTCCTGACGACCAGCAAGTTCGGTCCGGCAGGCTCCGTGCCGCGCAGCAAATCTGCGACGGCTGCCATTTGTTGATCGCCATCTTGCTCGCCGCCCGGCAACTCATAGCCGTTGCCGGTCTTGATGGCGCCGATCTCGCGCAGATCGCGGCTGACGCTCGATTGAGTGGCCCCGTAGCCACCGGCGATCAAGGCCGCGACCAGCGACCCTTGCGTTGCCGCAGGCCCTGTCAGCAGTAGCTTTCGAATTGCTTCGCGACGTTCTTGGTGTTCTGTGTTCGGCATGATCCATCTCGCATAAATATGCGCATAATTTGAACATCATGCACATAAAGAGTCAAGCCTCTAATGCCCCATTTGACGATCTTTCTGCGTTACACTGCGCCGCTTTGGCAAATTCCGGAGCTTATTTATGCACAATCCCGATACGGTGGAAGTCGTTAGCGGCGCAGATCCTGTTGGCAGCGTTATCTGGTTGCATGGTTTGGGTGCGGATGGTCATGATTTCGAGCCGATAGTACCGGAGCTTAAACTGCCAAAAAACCTGGCGTTGCGCTTCGTATTTCCGCACGCGCCGGTGCAAGCGGTCACTGTTAACGGTGGAATGGAAATGCGCTCCTGGTATGACATTGTGAGTTTCGATGCCGAGGGGCGCGCCAATCGGGAAGATTTGCAGCGTAGTTCTGCATTCCTGGAATCACTAATTAGCCGCGAGATCGAGCGCGGTATTGAAGCGCGAAAAATCGTCATCGCCGGGTTCTCGCAGGGCGGAGCCGTCGCAATAAATACGGCGTTGCAAACGCAACACGATATCGCCGGCCTGATGGCGTTATCAACTTATATTGCTATTCCGGATTCCATTGAGGGTGCGGTCAGTCGCAAGGATCTGCCCATCTTCATGGCGCACGGTTCCTTTGATCCCGTATTGCGCTTGGAGTGGGGCCGCGAGTCGGTAGAGCAACTGAAATCAGTCGGCTATAGCGTTGAATGGCATGAGTATCCAATGGCGCATGCCGTTTGCCCGTCGGAGATCGACGATATCAGCGCTTGGCTAGCCCGAATTTTCGCCTGAAGAATCAATCGTAAAAGTTGACTCGCCGGCGGAACGGCCGTTCGGATCAAAGCACCGCTCCTTGAATCGCCAGTCGCCTTGGGCGTTGGCGATAACGACGCTGGCACTCCTCGTTCCGTAGTCGGGCATGACGATAAACGGCGCGCTGATTGCATGTGCTTTTTCAAACGAGAGGTGGTCGCTTTCAATCTCACCAACCGGCGCTTTTTGCGGGTCATGCAGTAGTCGCAACAGCTCGGTTTCATTGACCCTATTGCTTGTGACTAGGTTCTGAAGAGCGGCCTTTGTGCGTTTGACCTTATGCCATGGTGAGTCCAGCAAGGCGTTGCTGAGCCCATAGATTCCCGGTGCAAGAACGCGAGTGCCCTCACCCCGATTCGAGTGCCATGCAAGAGTTTCGCCATCAAAAACGATCAGGTTAAATCCTGCATACGCTTCATCATCGATGCTATTGAGGTAGTCCTTTGAATTTTGCTCACTCAAAAGAAACTCGGTGACTAGGTGTCCGCGAGATCGATTCCTGGCCGAAGGAACGACTGCATCCCGATAATTCGTAACCGTTGCGAAACGACCTTTACGGTGCAGTGCTAACCAGGTGCCGGCGGCCTGTAAGTCACGTCCACCGACTATGTCGGATTCATCCGGCCACCAATGGGCTGCTTTTGTTGGGCGAGCATGAAATTCGTCGCGGTTACCTGCGAGCAACAGTGGAAAGTCGGGGTGTTGTTGCCAGGCAAAAACAACGAGGCACATGGCTAGGGCCTTGAATCCAGGTCTAACCAGTCATCAACAAGTCGTCGCGCGATCGATATTCTGAACGGCAGTTTGGGAAAACCAGATCGCAACTCTTTCCGCGTAAACCATCTGGCGTCTTCCAGCTCGCCGTCATTGAGCTGAATCTTCTGTTCAATAGAAGAGTCTGCTTCCGCGATAAAGCCGAGCATGAGAGACGATGGAAACGGCCATGGCTGCGAGCTGTGATAGCGAACTTTTTCAATACGAATGTTGGTTTCCTCAAAGACCTCACGTCGCACAGCATCTTCAAGGCTCTCACCCGTCTCAACGAAACCTGCAATGGTCGAGTAGCGTCCTTCCGGCCAGCTGATGTTACGCCCCAGCAGACAACGCTCACCATTTGCAACCAGCACGATAATTGCCGGATCAACGCGAGGATAAATTTCACGAGCGCAATCCGGGTTCAGGCACAGTCTCGAAGTACCGTCGGTGTTCGGTCTCGCCGAGGAACCGCAGCTGCCACAAAACAATTGCGACCCGTGCCACAACACCATGCCACGCGCATGCGCCGCCAGGTTCGCCTCATCGGCCGGCAATACTGAGCCTAGATAGCGCAAATCCTGAAACTCACCTAGTTCCGAGAACGGCGGCATGCCGCCGCCATCGATGGCGACTGCGATAGCCGCATGGCCGCGAAACAAGCCAAGGAAGGTTTGATTGTGATCTTGTAGAAATGGCTCAATCTGCTGGCGCTCAAGCAGCATCAGTGTGAGTGGATCACCGCCAACCAGGCAGTGATCTCCCCAAACTGGAACGAAGCGCGTTTCCGCATCCGTGAGCGCTTCGTCGAGCCAGTCTGCATCCTTGCGCTTTTCGCCGCTACGATCGACGAAGGCGCCCGCAAACACATTGTGATTTTTCATTGCTTGTAGCGAGTATTACTAGCCTTTCGCCAGCAAATCACGAATTTCAGTCAACAAAGTCTCTTCGGCCGATGGCTTCGCAGGCTCCGCAGGTTTTTCTTCTTCTTTTTTCTTCATCGAGTTGAGGCCCTTGATCAACATAAACACTGCAATCGCGACGATTAGAAAGTTGATGATCGTATCGATGAATACCCCGTAGTTGACGGTGACGCCACTTTCGCCAATGGTGAAGACGAGATCGTTGAAACTGATACCGCCCATTGCTACGCCGACAGGCGGCATGATGACATCGGACACCAGAGACGAAACGATCTTGCCGAATGCGGCGCCGATTATGATACCAACGGCCATATCGACGACATTGCCGCGCATCGCAAACTCTTTGAATTCTTTAAGCATTTGGATTATCTCCCTGTTATTTTTTATTTATTAACGAACACGTAATTGTACCTTACTAACGTTCAAGATCGGTGATTTGGCAGGTTGGACAAGCACCATTATCCAGTGCGTAGGCATCCTGAACATAGAAGGATTTGCATAGTTTACAGCTGGCCAGGAAAAGTTCGTCGTTGTAGGAGATGCACTGCAGCAGATTCCATGCCCATTCGAAATTTAGCTGTGGTCTTCGGTGCAACATCAGATAAGTCTCATAAGCTCGACACAGACGGTGGCCGAATTCCACGTCGGGACGCGGCCAGCATGGGTGTACAGAATCATTCTTGTCGATACGTAGCAGAAGGCCTGCGGCGAACAAGGCCACCAGCGTCGTCGCTTGAATCTGGTTCTGGGAATTTTTCACGAAGCGCGAAATTTGACGGGGCGACTTCCCTCTCCTGCGCTTGATGCCCGACGTGCCGCTATTGAGAAAGTAAGTTGTATAGAGTTTGCGGATGCGGTCATCCGACAGACCGGTACATTCGCGAATCGTTCGCGTGCGCGCCTCATGACGAATCATTCTCAATGCCAGTTCAAACTGGCTGCGTTCGCCGGAATAGCGGTCATCAGTTAATCGCATTTCTTTCCCTTTATGATAGAAAATGACCATATGTAGTATATAAATATCCTATACTATCCATACATGGTCGAACAAGACTATTTTTAGTAACTCAAGGAATAGGCGAGAAATACGCCATCTATGCTAAAGGAGCGCTTAGGTATGCAGCAACTCACCGAATATCCAGGGCCCAGTGAGGAAGACTTTGACAACGTTCGAGTCCTAAACATGGCCTTTATCGCCGCAACATCATCTCTGAAGGGGCCGCAACGAGGGCGGCTCGCAGCGACACCGTTTTTGCTGTTTTCACTACGTGAGAACGATTTTGACTGGTGGCAGCAAGCGCTAGCCGATGAGCGGCAAGGTGATTTGCTCGCGGACAGCGAACTGCATGATCCGGATTTGCAAAGAGTTCAAACGACAGCACTGAGTTTTCTCTGGCAGCTCGCGCAACGCAATCCCTATGCAGCACGTCTTGTCAGCGGTGCCCCAACCGCCTGGTGTGAAAAAATCTCCGAGTTACCCTTGCTGACATTATTGGATCGAGTCGGAGCTCGAGCAGACCTAATTGAATCACGGCTGTATCATTTGGGTGCGGCTGGAGAGCGTTTGTTGCAGGGCGGTATCAGCGTTAGCCAGTTGCTGCAGAAATCTTCGCAATTGTCTGCATTGCAAGCGTTACTAACAAACCCCGGTTTTAATTCCCACATTCGGCTGCCTGCTGCGGCCTGCCGATTGTCTGGACCCACAAAGACTCCGGGCCCGCAAAACTCTCAGTAAAACTGGCAACACAAATTTCTGAAAACTTAAGCTTACGGTAGCGCTGTGTCGCGGTTACAATACGCCGCCTTATGCAAGCGCTAACGATACGAAACTTGAGAAAAACCTATGCCAGCGGCAACGAAGCGCTGAAAGGTATCGACCTCAATGTCGAGGCAGGCGATTTCTACGCACTACTTGGGCCAAATGGTGCTGGCAAAACCACCGCGATTGGCATCATTACTTCGCTGATAAACAAGAGCGCTGGAGAAGTCGAAGTATTTGGCCACAGTATTGATAGTGATCTGGAAGCGGCCAAGAGTTGCATCGGCCTCGTTCCTCAGGAAATTAACCTCAATCTCTGGGATTCCGTGTACAACATTGTCAGCAATCAGGCTGGCTACTATGGAATTGCGGGCAAGGTCGCACATGGGCGCGTTGAAAAATACTTGCGCTCGATGCACTTGTGGGATCGCCGCGCTGATATTGCGCGTCACTTGTCGGGTGGCATGAAGCGGCGTCTCATGATTGCCCGAGCTCTGGTTCACGAGCCGCGTCTGTTAATTCTTGATGAACCTACCGCGGGTGTCGATATCGAAATCCGCCGCTCAATGTGGAAGTTTCTGGAAGAAATCAACGAGGCTGGAACGACTATCATCCTCACGACACACTATCTGGAAGAAGCAGAGTCATTGTGTCGCAACATTGGCATCATCGATGGTGGCAAAATTATTGAAGACGCGAAGATGAGTACGGTTTTGCGCAAGCTGCAGCGCGAGGTCGTTATCCTCAGTCTTGCAAACAGCGTCGCAGTCGCACCACAACTTGAAGGCTTTGCGACTAAGCTACGCGGCGAAAACGAGCTTGAGGTTGAGAAGGGACCAGATCGCGATCTGAATGAATTGTTCGTGCAGCTCAATGCGAAAGATATCAAGGTTGTCAGTATGCGTAACAAGGCGAATCGACTTGAAGAGCTGTTCATCGGTTTGGTCGAGGGCAAGCAGGCCGAGAATAGTAGCGTATGAATATCGCACTGAATCTTGTCGCCGTACGAACAATCATTCGCAAAGAAGTGTCCCGTGTATTGCGAATTTGGATACAAACTATCGTACCTCCGGCCATCACCATGACGCTGTACTTCATTATTTTCGGCAATTTAATTGGCCGTCGAATTGGCAGCATGGATGGCTTTGACTACATGCAGTACATTGCGCCCGGCCTCATTATGATGTCCGTGATCACCAATTCTTACGGCAATGTCGTGTCTTCGTTTTTCGGCGCAAAGTTCACACGCTACGTTGATGAAATGCTGGTTTCACCAATGTCGAACGCGGCCATTATCATTGGCCATGTAGCGGGTGGAGTGTTGCGAGGATTACTCGTGGGTTCGCTGGTTACAATTATCGCTTTGTTTTTTACGAAACTTGAAGTTGCGCACCCTTTCATCATGGTCACGATCGTATTGTTGTCATCTATAGTGTTTTCGCTAGCAGGTTTTATCAACGCTGTTTTCGCCAGCAAGTTTGACGATATCTCGATAATTCCAACATTCGTGCTAACGCCGTTGACTTATCTCGGTGGCGTTTTCTATTCGATATCAATGCTGCCGGAGTTTTGGCAAACCGTTTCCAAGGCGAACCCGATTCTCTATATGGTGAACGCATTTCGCTATGGCGTGTTGGGGACATCGGACATCAGCGTTGCTTATGCCTACATTATCCTCATAGGATTCGTCATATTGCTGTTCTCCGCATGCATGTTGCTGATGCGCAAAGGCGTAGGCATCCGCGAATAAAATGTGTGGTCGTTTCGCTTTTTATTCACCCAGTGAAGCAGCCGCAGCTTTGTTCGGAGTAGACGGCGCACTTCAGGTTGAACCGCGGTTTAACATCGCACCGACGCAATTCGTCGCCGCCATTCGCGAAGATTCAACCAAGCAACGTGAAATGGTGATGTTGAAGTGGGGTTTGATACCGTCATGGGCGAAGGATCCCAAGATAGGCAATCGCATGATCAATGCGCGAGCTGAAACGGTCGCGGAAAAGCCGTCTTACAGGGCAGCCTTCAAGCATCGGCGGTGCATCGTACTCGCGGACGGGTTTTACGAGTGGCATCGGCAAGGTGATGCAAAAATTCCGCACTACATTTCACTTAATAGCGGTGAGCCGTTTGGGCTCGCGGCCTTGTGGGAAAGCTGGACCGACCGAGTCAGCGGCGAGTCTTTACAAACGACAACCCTGATCACGACAGCGGCGAATGACTTCATGCAGCCACTGCATCACAGAATGCCGCTCATTTTGCAGCCAAAGGCAGCGGATGATTGGCTGGCTGGCAGCGCCGACTTCTTTAACGACGCCGCAGACAGAACGCCACCGTTACGAGCCTGGCCTGTGACTAAGGCGGTTAACAATGCGCGGAATCAGGGCGAGTCTTTAATCGAACCTGCCACTTCCAGTGGCGACATCGAGTAGATCGAAAGGTCGCGTAGAAACGATAAGAGTTCCAGGACCGCCATGTACGCCGATGGCGGTGCCCATGTCGCAAATGCTGACGTTGCTTGCATTCGGGATATATTTTTGCAGCTCGTCGGCGAGATGGGTCGCATCGTCAAGGCATGAAGCATGCCCGACGCTAATTTCTACAGAGTTCTCGTCTCGATAACGTCCTGCGATAAATTTGGCAAAGCGCTTTACGCGGCTCGATCGGCCCAACCAACATCCAGCAAGTCCGATCCGGCCACTGGGTTTAATGCAGATGACGGGCGTCACGCGTATCAAATCGGCTATTAACCTGATCCAACGCGGCAGCCGACCGCCGCGCACTGCGTACTTCAGGTCATACAGGATGGCAAAGGTTTTTGTTATAGGTATACGTTCACGAAGGACCCGCAAGGTATCGTCGACGCTATGTCCCAGCGCTGCGCACTCGGCAGCCATGACAACCAATTGGCCCTGACCAACTGAGGCGTTGAGCGAGTCGATAACGTGAATTCGTCCGGGTGCGTTGCTACGCGCAGCAGCAGCACGAGCCCCCTCGTAAGTGCCGCTGGCGGCAGATGTCAGATTGATCGAGATGACATCGGAGAAATGGCTGGCGAGAAACTGGAACTGCCGCCGAAAATCCCCGGGTGCTGGTTGTGACGTAGTGGGGTGGTGCGGATTGTTATTCAATTCAGTGTAAAACTCGTCCGCAGAAATACTGACCTTGTCCATGTAACCGCGATCGCCGAACTGAATTCGACAAGGCACCATGTGGATGTCAAAGCGCTCCAAATTGGCATCGGTGATGTCAGCACCAGAGTCCGTAACAACAGCAAAGCTTCGCGTCTGATTCTGCGTGGCACTGTGTTGCCGACGCATATCGTCCGCTTTTTCCCCGCTAAGCTGTCCGAATTGCCGCGCCAGATCAAAAACTGCTTCAGGTTCGTTAGCGTGGATGTGAATTCTTGCCTTACGCTTAGTGCCAGCCAGGACTACGGAGTCACCAAGGCCGTTGAGCGCCTCACGAAGCTTGCGACGGTCGATGCTGGTATCGGTAAGCAGACATTCAGTGCAATAACGATACTGCGATTTGTTGACGACGTCAGGTATATCGACTCTGGCCGGTAGCTCATCTAACAACCTTGTTTCAGGTCTCGTTGTTCGTTCGCCTGAAATAAGATAATTGGTGATTCCGTCTAGCAGTTCAGCAAAACCCTTCGCACCGGCGTCAACGACGCCTGCTTTTTTTAATACATCCAGTTGCGTTGGTGTCATTTCGACCGCGACATTGACAGCTCGATTTGCGAATTTGAGTTGCGCAGCGAGTTCCGTAAGTGGAGTCGTAGTGACTTGTTGTGTCAAAGCGTCGGCGTAGGCGGAGATCGCCGATAAAATAGTTCCTTCGCGCGGTTGCGATAATGCATCGCGTGAGTATTCGGCGCCGATAGTCACTGCGGCAGCAAAAGATTCCGGCGTTAATTCTGCCGAGTCACCAACCGAGTCGCTCAGACCCTGGAAAAATTGGGCGATAATTGCACCGGAATTGCCACGCGCGCTGTCCAGCAAGGCATCTGCAGTTGCTGCAAGCAGCTGACCCAGGTGTTTGTTTTTGTCGCCGCTCAAGAGTGGCAATGCAGCGCTCAGTGACAAGCTAAGATTGGTGCCAGTGTCACTGTCTGCGACTGGAAAGACGTTGATGCGATTCAGGTAATCCTGCTGGCCGATGACCCGATAGATCCCTGACTGCAGTGCGGTTGCAAAAGTGTCGCCATTGATTGGCGTTGGTGTCGGCGTGGGCGCCAACGTGGGCTTAGTGTCGTTCATCGTTCATCGTTCATCGCTTAGAACGGTTTCATTCGCGCGGTACCAGGAACGATTTACCCAGGTGCCTTAGAACAACCCCATCAGGCGTGATTTCAACAACAGCCGGCCCTTCGTCCATTCTTGAACCTTCGCGTAATTTCGTCATATTGATGAAAACGAAACGATCGGCGGGCGTCTCACTGAAAACGTGAATATCGAGGTGCAGATCCGGAATGTCGATACCGCCGTTGACACGAACTTCTTGAATGGTCGGATACAGTTGCTCTGCCGATACTGAGGATGGATTCTGTGAAATGAGTACCGCTTGTAGGCCGGGCGATTCCGCGCTTGCCGTTTTCGCCGCGGGCTCAGCGATAGCGTTGACGTTACTCTTCGCCGGCGGATTCATTATTGCTGCCGCAACCTGGTCTTGAAAAGTAGTTGGGATAAGCGCCTCTGCAATTGCTTCCTCTCGGACCGGCAGCGCAGCTGACGCTGTTGGTGGGTTGTCCTCTCGCAGCAGGAGTCCTACTAGTACTGCGAGATTCACTGCGAGTAAGATGCCGAGCACCAAAAGCCAACGCGGAAACGCGCGTTGGGTCGGATTGCTGGGCACAGCGGTGAATTCAGTACTGTTTGATTGTTGCCGCTCCATTTCGGACTTTTTCAGAGCATCGAGAATAAACGACATCGCCTAATCCCTTGCCAGTCGCGGCGTGGTCAGTCGCGGAGAGCCGTCAGATCCGAGCAAAGAATTGACGATAATTTGCGTTTGTCGTCCGGCGAGTCCGTCGACGTTTAAACGATAGTCGCGCTGAAACTGGCGTACGATATTCGCAAGGTCCTCGTCATAAACATCAATACTACTGCTTGTATAGCGCTCATCAATATTGGCAAGGCTTTGCCGTAGCCAAACGACTTCTGGTCCGCGCGATCCCGGTAGCAGCGAAATCGATGCGCCGTTGGGAGGTTGCCAAAGCAACATAAATTCGCCGTACCAGAGGTCGAGGATTGCGGAGACTGGATGGGTTACCAGCACGCCGCCCATAGACAATTCCGCTGTGTCGCCGTGAATAGCCGTTA
>CAJQPL010000005.1 GCA_905480215.1 uncultured Woeseiaceae bacterium
GCCGCTGCTTGATCTGGAAGCGGTCGAGATTGACCTCGACGTCGTTCGGGCAGTTGATCAGAAGCTCATCAACAAACATCGAGTTCTGCCACTCGTCAAACGCGGCAAGAGGCTATTTCTCGCGATTTCGGACCCGACCAACCTTCAGGCGATTGACGATATTGCATTTGCCACCAGTCTCCGCATTGACCCGGTCGTCGTCGAACAGGACAAACTTGAGGAGCGCATCACCTCAGCTATCGAAGCCGTTGATACCAGCATGGGCGGTCTCGACGATGGTGATTTCGATTTGGAAAACCTTGACGTTGGTGGTGAGGATACTGATGAAGAGGAAGATCAACGCGACGACGTCGAAGACGCGCCGGTGGTCAAATTCGTCAACAAGGTGCTGCTCGATGCGATCAAGCGCGGCGCATCGGACGTTCACTTCGAACCCTACGAAAAGATATTTCGGGTTCGTACTCGGCTTGATGGTGTTTTGTCAGAAGTAGCCACTCCGCCTGTCATACTTGCTAACAAAGTCTGTGCGCGTCTCAAAGTCATGTCGCGCATGGATATTGCCGAACGGCGCGTACCTCAGGATGGCCGCATCAAGATGCGCCTGTCCAAGAATCGAGCCATCGATTTTCGTGTGAATACCTGCCCGACCTTGTTTGGCGAAAAAATTGTATTACGTATCCTGGATCCGTCCAGCGCGAAGCTCGGCATTGAAATGCTCGGCTACGAAGATCACCAGCGACTGCTTTACGAGAGGCATCTCGCCAAACCGTACGGCATGATCCTGGTGACGGGACCGACCGGTTCGGGTAAAACCGTGTCGCTGTATACCGGTCTCAATATATTAAATACCGAGGATCGCAATATTTCGACCGCTGAAGACCCGGCCGAAATTAACTTGCCTGGAATCAACCAGGTCAACGTGAATCCGAAAGTTGGCCTGACATTCGCTTCCTCGCTCAAGGCATTCTTGCGTCAGGATCCGGACGTAATCATGGTCGGTGAGATTCGAGACCTGGAGACGGCTGAAATCGCCATTAAGGCGGCACAAACCGGTCACTTGGTGCTATCTACATTGCATACCAATGATGCACCGAAGACACTGACCCGATTGGTCGATATGGGCGTGAAGCCCTACGCAATTGCAACTTCGGTCAGTTTGATCATTGCACAGCGACTGGCGCGTCGACTCTGCGACAATTGCAAAGAGACAAAAGATATTCCCCGCGAAGCTCTGGAAAAAGAAGGCTTCTCTGCGGAAGAGCTCGACGCTGGCGTGACGATATTTGGACCGAAAGGCTGCAAAGCATGTAACGCCGGTTATAAAGGCCGACTCGGTATTTTCCAGGTCATGGAAGTGTCCGAGGCGATGGGTCGCATAATAATGGAAGGCGGCAACGCAATGCAGATTTCAGACCAGGCTTCGCAAGAGGGGGTCATCGATTTACGGCATGCCGGATTAAACAAAGTCAAGGACGGGGTTACAAGCCTTGAAGAGATTAACCGGGTTACCATTGAGTAGATTTTCATCGGCAATTAAAGCGAACGGACGACAAAGATGGCTAATACAGCAGTAGCAACCAGCACACCGTTTGTGTGGGAAGGTACAGACAGAAACGGCAAGAAGGTCAAAGGCAAAAGCCTCGCGAAAGATGAAAAGCAGGTACGTTCCGATCTGCGCCGTCAAGGTGTTGTGCCGACGCGTATCAAAAAGCAGAACAAGGGTCTGTTTGCTGGCGGCGGCAAAATCACCTCTGGTGATATTTCAATTTTCAGTCGCCAGCTCGCGACCATGCTTGCTGCTGGTATCCCACTGGTACAAGCATTCGAGATCGTCGGCAGCGGCCATGAAAATGCGGCCATGCAGAAACTCATCCTGGCGATTAAGTCTGATGTTGAAGGCGGTAGCTCATTGGCGGAAGCGCTGAGCAAACAGCCACTGTATTTTGACGACTTGTTCGTCAATCTGGTGGAATCAGGCGAACAGGCCGGTGCACTTGAGTCACTGCTCGACAAGATTGCGACCTACAAAGAAAAAACGGAAGCAATCAAGAAAAAGATCAAAAAGGCGCTGACCTATCCTGCCGCCGTCTTGGTTGTAGCATTCGTTGTTACGACTATATTGTTGATTTTCGTTATCCCGTCGTTCGAAGACCTGTTCGAGGGTTTTGGCGCGGATCTGCCAACATTCACACGCATGGTTATCGACCTATCGGCGTTTGTGCGCGCCAAGGGCATAATCATATTGTTGATCATCAGCGCTTTGGTCGCGGCATTCATTTATTTTCACAAACGTTCGCGCCCTTTCAGACATTTCCTCGATCGCATGATGCTCAAAGCACCTATCATCGGTCCGATTCTACAAAAAGCGGCGATCGCGCGTTACTCACGAACACTATCAACAATGTTTGCTGCCGGCGTACCGCTGGTCGAAGCGCTTGAATCTGTTGCCGGCGCTACCGGCAACATCGTCTATGAAACCGGCGTGATGGAAATGCGCGACGAAGTCGCAACCGGACAACGCTTGCAACAGGCCATGGAGAATACGGACCTGTTTCCAAACATGGTTATTCAGATGATCGCTGTCGGTGAAGAGTCAGGCTCTCTGGACGAGATGTCCGGCAAGGTTGCGGACTTCTACGAAGCGGACGTCGATGACGCCGTCGATAACCTATCGAGCCTTTTGGAGCCTTTGATCATGGCCATACTTGGTGTGCTGGTCGGTGGCCTGGTCGTCGCGATGTACCTGCCGATCTTCAAATTGGGCGCGGTTGTCTAAAACTACAAACACTATTTGCAAAAATATGGCGTTCGGAGGACACTCCGAACGCCTTTTTTGTATGCCACCGGCCACCTAACGGAGTCTTCGGATGCTCGAACTAATTGGCGACTCAGCCCCCGTCTTCATTGCGGTTGTTTTTGCATTGACAATGATCATCGGTAGCTTCCTGAATGTTGTTATTCATCGCTTGCCGATCATGATGGAGCGCGAGTGGCGCCAGCAGGCGGACGAGCTGGCCAATACACCCGCAGATGAAGCGCTGCCAGAGGGTCGATTCGACCTGATCTTGCCGCACTCCCGCTGCCCCTCTTGCGGGGCACTCATTACCGCCATGCAGAATATTCCAGTGCTGAGCTATATCTTCCTGCGGGGCCGGTGCGCCAACTGCAAGGCAAGTATTTCATTGCGCTATCCCCTGGTCGAATTAATGACCGCAGCTCTGGCCGCCACCTGTGCCTGGCATTTCGGCTTCGGCTGGGAGGCAGTAATGGCTATCGTATTGACCATGGCACTGGTCACGATCGCGATGATCGATGCCGATACACAGTTGATACCTGACTCTATCGTGCTGCCTTTGATGTGGCTGGGTCTCGGCATGAGCTTGTTCCACCCTGTCTTGGGCAGCAGCACGCTATTCATCAGCCCGTCAGACGCTATCGTAGGCGCCATAGCAGGTTATCTGTCGCTGTGGAGTGTCTTCTGGCTGTTCAAGCTCGCGACCGGCAAGGACGGCATGGGCTACGGTGATTTCAAGCTGCTCGCGGCGCTCGGCGCGTGGCTGGGATGGCAGCAGTTGCCAATGATAATCATGATGTCGGCAATTGTTGGTGCCGTCATCAACGTCGCGCTAATAGTATTCAAGAGTAAGGATCGTAGCGTCCCAATTCCCTTCGGTCCGTATCTTGCCGCGGCGGGCTGGATAACATTGCTGTGGGGCGAGACGATAAAAAACGCCTACCTCGACCTGATGTTCTGAGTGAGCGATAGCAACACACAGCAGCCGCTTCGAATCGGACTGACCGGTGGTATTGCCAGCGGCAAGTCCACCGTTGCCGAACAATTTTCGAAACTTGGCGTTCCGATCATTGATACCGACATTATCGCCCGCGAGGTTGTCGCAATCGGATCGCCAGGTATCGAAGAAGTGCGGAAGCGATTCGGCGACAGCGTGATTGACGAGTCCGGAAACCTTGATCGTGCTGCGATGCGCAAGCTGATTTTTCTGGATGATGCAGCGCGATCTGATCTCGAAGCGATTCTTCACCCTAGAATTGGCGCTGAAGTGCGGCGCCAGGCAGAAACGGTTGGCGGCCCTTATCAGATCATTGCCGTACCCTTATTGGTGAGCTCGCAGCTACTGCAATTTGTTGATCGTGTATTGGTCGTCGACTGCGAGGAAGACACACAACTGCAGCGCCTCTTAAAACGGGATGCGGGAACGATCGACGAGGCGCAGCGAATTCTTGCCGCGCAGTCAAGTCGCGCTGAACGACTCGCAATTGCCGACGAGGTTGTCACGAACGATTCTGACCTGCAACATTTGCAAGATCAGGTTACGGCTCTGCACGCGGCATATCTGCATCTTGCAACGCCTTGATATCCGCCCGAACGGTCTCCTGAAAACCACGAATATCAGCTTCACTGACGCTTGCCGCGTTCAAAACACTCGCCGGTTGAACAGCAAGATCCGCCAACGCAAGATCGGAAAAGTGCAGAGCCTCGACACCGTAATTAGCGCTCGCCAAAACTGCTGCCATCTGCATCGCGTGACCCGCGCCGGATCTGGCGCCTAGCGATTCAGTGAATGCTGTGATCGCTTTTTGCGGCTGCCCATCCTGGACATACGAGAAACCGATCAGGTACTGGACCTGCGAATACTCCAGAGTCTCTTTGTCGACGATAACAGGCACACTGAGCATCGTAGTAAACAACTCGATGAGCTGTGTTGTATTCACGCTTGGACACTTTCCTGCTACCACAGCAACTGCCAGGCTTGTGTAAAGAGTAAGCAATCGAGCATCGTATGCAGTTTTCGACAGCAGAAGAGCTTGCGTGTCGAATTCTTCGGCTACGAGTCGATTCAATTCGCACAACGTAACCAGTCGATTGGCGATGAGTAACGGATTGGAAACAGGAATAATTTCGATAGCCCGATCGAGAACTTCAATGGACTCATCGTGTCGACCTGCATTAAAGAGCAGCACGGAATACTGCGCTTGCGCTCGCGCCGATGTGGGCGCTTTGCGTGCAGAGGCTTCGACCATTCCCGGCCAGCTTGCCCAAACGCCAGACGAATAGCGCGTAAAACCAGCCAGCAATAAGCAGGTAATGAGGCTCAGCAATGCAAACTGGCGAAGCTCGACCTTCCGCCGCAGCGCGACCAGCAATGGCAAGAACAAGAAAGCGCTTGCCAGATAGTTGCGATGCTCGAAATAGAGCTCGAGATTCATCACCGTCGATTCCAGCAAGTGACCGCAATAGAAGAATAGTGCGGCAAGGGCGAAAATCGGCCAACTGTGTCTCTTGATAATTGCCAGCGCGATGATGCAAGTGTGCGCCAGTATCGACAGTAGTGTAGTTAGCGGTGCAATCAGGCCGCTTGATTTAATGAAGTGATCCTGAAATACGCCGGTCGTATAAAGCTTCGGCAAGAACCAGTTCTGCAGATAGTCGAAAAGAATGCGCGGCTGCGTTAACAACCGCTCGTAGAGACTGAAGTCTCTGGGCGGCACAACCTCAAAGAAGCTGCCGCTGAATATGCGCGCACCAAGGTAGACAGCAATGACCAGCGCCGGAACAAGAATAAAAGCGATGCACCAGTAGCGATTGAGCTTTCCGAGATGTTCACGTTGACTCGCAACGACAGTTACTTCGATAGTGCCGGCAAGCAACGGCAGCAATATGCCGTTTTCTTTCGCCAACATCGCGACAATTCCAAACACGCCAATTGCAACGCTCATAAGAATGTAAGCACGTCGTGCATTGCTTGGCAGCAATACCCGGCCACGAAGGTACAGAATTAGTCCCGCGAAGCAGAACAGCGTCGACAATTGCGCCATACGTTGCACGACATACAAAGTTGTCGAAACCAGGAACGGATGCAACAGCCAGATTCCCGCAGCTGCAATGGCAATGCAACGTACGTCTCGACGCTCGTAGCGCAACAGCGCGAGAATTTGCTGGATCAATACGCCAAGGAGAGCACCGTTCAGGCAATGGACAATCAAATTAGTGCGTTTGAACGGCCACGCATCTGCTGGCCAGTTATTCGCGTCAATCAGAAAAGTCAGCAAAGAAACTGGCCGACCGGTCGGGCCACTCGTACCGCCCAGAACAAACGCCCTAAAGGTTTCCCAGTCAACAACGCCACCGCGATTGCCGAGCGCCGCAATACTACCGAAATCATCGAGTACGAACGGCCCGCCAAGCCCTGGCCAGTACGCCGCAGCGACAAGCAGAACCAGCAGGCCCGCGTAAATTGCTACAAAGTAAGCCGACGAAAAGTCGAAATTGGCGGATATTGGGTTCTTGTTCAACAACTGATCTGCATGCTTAGGTGCTGCGTATTCTAGCCCGACGACGCTGCTAAGGATATCGACGGGCACAGCATATTTGCCAGCCAACTGCAGGTAGCGCAAAATGGGAGAATGGTCGAGCCCGCTGAAAATATCGCTACCCAATCCGCTACAGGCGTTGCGCACTATGAGCAGCCGCTCTCCGAGCGTATGCGGACCTTTCTGCGACTCGAGTTCCTATATCATCCGATGCTCAGAAACAGCGACCAAGACGACGATTGGGCGACACGGGCCACGATTTCGACGCTTATTGAAATTCTCGCTATTCTCTCGCGCGGCGATGTCCGCAGTGAGGTCTTGAGTGAACTCGATCATCAGATCGGCGCACTGGATCGCTTTCAAAGCCATACGGGGGTCGACGGCGGTCGTCTCGGTAGCTTGATGCAAAATCTATCGACCAGCCGTGACGAAATCGCTTCAATTGGAACCGGTTATTTGAAGTCCCTCAAGGAAAGCCACTTTCTGAATTCCATTAAGCACCGCAGCGCCATTCCTGGCGGCACCTGCGAATTTGATTTGCCCGAATACAGCCATTGGCTGCGCCAGCCTATTCAGCGACGACAACAAGATATGGCGCAGTGGATTCAATCCATTCGGCCATTGTGCGACGGCGTCACTGAAGTACTTTGGCTTATTCGGGAAAGCGCGCAGTCTAAGGAACAGCAAGCAAGCAATGGCATGTACCAGCACAACATGCAAAAGGATGCGAATTGTCGCCTGTTGCGTGTCAGCTTGTCAGCTGGCTCATCATTATTTCCCGAGATTAGCGGCAGCCAACATCGATTTATAATCCGTTTCCTGGAGTGGTCAACCGTTGAACAACGAGCGGTTCAATCGAGCGACGATGTCACGTTTCGGCTGTCTATTTGCTAAAGGACCCTGTTACTAGTGACGCTGCTGTAGTGCGGCTACGACGGGCATATCAGCGGGCAACAATTCGTCTGCATTAAGAAACTCCGACGGCACCCAGCGCAATTCCTGTCCTTCGCGACCAATCGGCTCGCTATTCCAGGCGCTGACCAGAAAAAACTCGATGGATACCACCCGATCATCGTATTCGTGGCGCAAGTTCATGAACGATGAGATTTCGGTGACCTCAATGCCGAGTTCTTCTGCCAATTCGCGCGACAGCGCTCGTTCTGCTGTCTCACCGGGTGCAATCTTGCCGCCCGGAAACTCCCACAGGCCGTGAAATGGTCCGTCGCCGAGGCGCTCTGCAATCAATATGCGGCCAAGCTGATCGCAGAGTATTCCTGCTGCTACATCGAAGTGATTCATCTGCGCGACTAAGCGTTAAGTTGTCCATGGCACTGCTTAAACTTCTTGCCGGACCCGCAGGGGCAGGGCTCGTTGCGGCCCACTTTGCGCCCGTCACGAATAAAAGGGGCCGCGGCTTGCGGCGGCGCTGCCGGCGCACCATCTTGTGGCGCTTGGCCAAGTGCTGACGCTTCAGCATGCTGAAACTTCATTGCGTCGGATGCTTGCTTGCGTTCCGCCAGCTCGTTGAGGTCCTCCTCACCCTGGATGCGGATACGCGACAAAATGCTGATTGTGTCGTGCTTTACCTGCTCCAACATCACGCCAAACATTTCGAACGCTTCACGTTTGTATTCTTGCTTCGGATTTTTCTGTGCGTAGGAGCGCAACCCGATGCCTTGCCGCAAGTGATCCATGGCCGCCAAATGTTCCTTCCAGTGGTTGTCGAGTTGTCGCAACATGACCTGCTTCTCAACCCCGCGCATCAATTCAGGGCCAATGTTGCCGGCCTTCTTGTCGTAGGCTTTCTGCGCTTCGTCAATACAGCGCTCGGCAAGCCCCTCAGCACTCAGAGTTTTCTCGACGCTAACCCAGTTGGCAACATCGACGTTCACACCGTATTCAGCATCAAGCGCTTTGCTGAGCCCATCGGCATCCCATAATTCGTCCAAACTGCCCGGTGGGATGTATTGTTCAACGGTAATACCAACGACTTCTTCGCGAATCGCGGCGATGGATTCCTCGATATCTTCGGCATCCATAAGCTCAGCGCGCTGATGATAGACAACTTTACGTTGATCATTGGCGACGTCATCATACTCAAGCAGATTTTTTCGAATATCGAAGTTATGCGCCTCAACCTTGCGTTGTGCGCGCTCTATCTGTCGCGACAGCAAGCGACTTTCGATCGCTTCACCCTCGCGCATACCTGCGCGCGACAGAAGTTTCTTGGTGCGTTCCGGGTCGCCGAAGATACGCATCAGCGTATCCTCCATTGACAGATAAAAGCGGCTCGAACCCGGATCACCCTGACGGCCTGAGCGGCCGCGTAGCTGATTATCAATACGACGGGATTCATGACGCTCGGTACCAACAATATGCAAGCCACCGGCTTCAAGAACCTGTTCGTGGCGCAGCTTCCACTCGGCTTCGATCACGCTTGCATCAACACCCTTACCCGCATCTTCCAGCGCACCATCAAGGCTTCCGCCCAATACAATATCAGTACCACGGCCAGCCATATTGGTGGCGATCGTAATCGCACCTGGTCGCCCGGCATTTTGTACGATATGCGCTTCGCGCTCATGCTGCTTGGCATTTAGCACTTGGTGCTTAATGCTTTTTTTCTTCAGCATCGACGACAACAATTCCGACGCCTCAATCGACGTCGTTCCCACAAGAACCGGCTGGCCGCGCTCGGCGCAGTCCTCAACATCTTCGATGATCGCTTCGAATTTGTCGTTCTCCGTAAGGTAAACAAGATCCGCCTGATCCTCCCGAATCATGTCTTTATGAGTCGGAATAACGACCACTTCGAGCCCGTAAATTGACTGGAACTCAAATGCTTCAGTATCAGCCGTACCGGTCATACCGGACAGGTTGTTGTAGAGCCTGAAGTAATTTTGGAAGGTGATGGATGCGACCGTCTGATTCTCTTGCTTGATCGATACACCCTCTTTTGCTTCTACTGCCTGGTGCAGACCGTCACCCCAACGCCGTCCCGGCATGGTCCGACCAGTGAACTCGTCGACAATAACGATTTCACCATCGCTGACAATATAGTCCACGTCGCACTGGTACATTGCGTGCGCTCTAAGAGCCGCATTGAGGTGATGTAGCAGCTTGATATTGCCCGCGTCATACAAACTCTCGCCTTCGGCAAGAAGACCCGCCTGGGCCATTAGATCTTCGACGCGCGAATGCCCTTCTTCGGTGATATGTGCCTGCTTCGATTTTTCATCGATTGTGTAATGGCCGCGAACAGCAATTCGACAATTAGCTACTTTTTCCTGTAACTCCAGCAATACCAGATCCGCATCGCGTTGCGTTGCGAGATCCACCGCCTCCTCAAGAGACATTTCCGCAGGCGACTCTCCGGCGATACTGACTCTGTTCGCCGAAATATCGAAGTTGGTCGGTGCTTCAGGTTCTTCCTGTACGTTGAGCTTCGGAATGAGTTTGTTGATTTGCGCATACAGGTCGGTGCTCGATTCAGCCGGGCCGGAAATAATTAACGGAGTACGCGCCTCGTCGATAAGAATCGAATCGACTTCATCGACGATGGCAAAATTAAGTTTACGTTGGGCCTTGTCGGCAGTTGCAAACGCGAGATTGTCACGTAGATAGTCGAAACCAAGTTCGTTATTGGTCGCATAGGTAATATCGCATTGATAAGCTGCTCGCTTTTCCTCAGAGGTCTGACCACTTTTCGACACACCGACAGTCAGGCCCAGAAATTCGAATATCGGCCGCATCCAGTCCGCATCGCGTTGCGCCAGATATTCATTCACCGTAACGACATGGACGCCATCACCGCTGATCGCATTCAGGTAAGCCGGCAAGGTCGACATTAGGGTCTTACCTTCACCGGTCCTCATTTCCGCGATGTTGCCATTGTGGAGCACCATGCCGCCGATCAGCTGGACGTCAAATGGCCGCATTTGCATGGTTCGTACAGAAACCTCTCGCACGACTGCGAACGCTTCCTGAAGCAGCTGATCCAGCGTCTCGCCATCAGCATAACGTTTCCTTAACTCGACAGTTTTCTGCTGCAGAGCGGAATCGTCGAGCGCTTGCATGCCCGCTTCCATTGCATTGATTTTGCGTACTGAATCGGAGTACTGACGCACGAGTCGCTGATTGCGACTGCCAAATATGCGTGTCAGAAAATTGGCCACCAAGTGCTCCTAGGGATCGGGTCCGGAAAGGCCGCTATTCTAAGGTGTCGTGGAGCTATTTAGAATCGAATGTGGCGACTTTTGGACAAAAAAACCGTTAACAGGCCGTTCGGCGACGCCGTATTGCCATCTAATTGCTATCTGATTGAAATACTGCCTGAAAGTCGCTTATTTCGATGCTTCGCGAATGAACTTCACCGGGTTAACACGGCTGCCGTTTTGCAGCACCTCAAAGTGAAGATTCGGACCAGTAGCGCGTCCCGTTTCACCCATCAGGGCCACGATTTGCCCTTTTTTGACTTCGTCGCCAACACCCACAAGGTTCTTTGAGTTGTGCGCATAGCGCGTTACATAACCAGAGCCGTGATTAATCTCAACCATGATTCCGTAGCCGTAACGATCTGCTGACCAGGTAACAACACCATCGGCAACAGCCGCAATTTCGGCGCCGCTTTTACCCGCGAAATCAATGCCAGTGTGATTTGCTGCCTTGCCCGTGAACGGGTCGGTCCGCTTGCCGAAGTAGGATGAAATCCAGCCGGCGCCAACTGGTCGGCCCTGCGGGTAGACTCGATCCTTCAAATTTTGGTTCATCAAAACGCTTTCAAGTACATCGAGCTGGGCTTCGCGGTTACTTAGCTGCGAGCCAAGCGCATCCATGGCTTCGAGCATTTCCGGTACAGCCAGGTTTGGCACCAATGGCATTGGTTCTTCCGGTCCACCGATTGCAGGATCGGAATCAAAATCGAATTCGCCGTCATCAATATCGGCCATGCCGGTCAAGCGGCGGCCCAGCGCATCGAGACGAATGACGCGAGCATTCATTTGCGCAATGCGAATAGCAAGCGCGTCCAGCGTATCTTCGTTTTCCTGTCGAATTGTCTTGATGCTTTCGCGTTGTAGTTCTAGTTGAGCGCTAAGTTCTTCGAGCTCGGTCACACTAAGGCCTGAACCATTGCGCTCGGCATGCCAGGATCCAGTCGCAAACCCAATACCAATAATTAAAACAGCAATGGCAACAATACCCGAGACTGCGCCGAATCCCGTCAGGTTGACTTGCCGAGTCGAAGCCATACCTTTGCCAAAAATGACTACATTCATGTTCTAGGTTCCCGAGCAACCAAATAAGGTTGCAACGTACGAGTACAAGTTGCGGATTCGCTCAGGCAATGCCCGCGTCCGCTTATTCGCTTTGTTATAAACTTGCTGTCCCTGCTCAATTCGGTAGCTCCGCTGTCGTAGGGCTTTTGCCCCTTAGACCGGTGGTTTTGCGACCCCGCCTTTCAACAGGTTTGCCCTTATCGTGGGCGAAACTATGCATAATGTCGGAAATCATTACAAGGAGCGGCCTCGGTAAGGGTGACCGGGATCACCACACTTGAGGTCGAAAATGTTAACTACGTCACACTTTTATGCCGTCTAATAAACTTGAAAATCTATTAAATCCTAGCAAAGACGGGGACTTAGGCAGCCTCATCAGCCGGGCCCAGCAAATGGGTAAGTTGACGAACGTGCTCTGCAGCTCTCTGCCCGAGTCAGATCAGAGCGCCATCGTCGCCGCAAATGTCCGGGAGGATGGAGAGCTAATCATAATTTGCGCATCGTCAGCCTGGGCATCGCGATTACGCTACGAGACTGACAAGCTCCTGCAAGCAGCCAAAGATGCTGGTTTCTCGGCGCATACATGCCGCGTTCGTGTCACGCAAAACTGACGGGGATCAGGCGTATGAGGGCGTCGCGTAGGAGATCGGCGCTTTCTTTGGATCTTCGAAGATGACTTCTTCCCAAGCCGTCTCATCTTCGAGCATGGCGCGCAATAACTTGTTGTTGAGATCGTGTCCAGATTTATAGGCGCGCATTTCGCCGATCAAACTGTGACCCAACAAATAGGCATCGCCGATCGCATCAAGAATCTTGTGGATCACAAACTCATTCGAGTATCGCAAACCGTCTTCATTAAGAATGCGGTAGTCATCAAGTACGATCGCATTGTCCATACTGCCGCCCAGCGTCAGATTACGTTCACGAAGTGCTTCGACGTCTCGTAGAAAACAAAATGTTCGCGCTCTGCTGACTTCTTTTAGGAATGACGTCGACGAAAAGTCGATGCTTGCATGCTGACTTAGCTTGTTAAAGACCGGGTGGTTGAAGTACACCTCGAAATTAACTTTGAAGCCGTTAAATGGACGTAGTTCGGCCCACTTGTCACCGTCTTCCACACGAATTTTTTTCTTGATGCGAATAAACTTCTTCGCCGCATTCTGTTCTTCGATACCAGCCGATTGCAGCAGAAAAACAAATGGGCCGGCGCTGCCGTCCATGATTGGCACTTCGGCTGCAGAAAGATCGACATTCAGATTATCGATGCCCAAACCAGCCAACGCTGACATCAAATGTTCAACGGTTGCGACTTTGACATTGTCCTTAACCAAGGTCGTACCGAGCATCGTCTCGCCAACCAGGCGCGGATCAGCCTTTATGTCGACAGGCTCTTCAAGATCAATGCGATGAAAGGTAATTCCGGAGTTGGCGGCGGCTGGGCGCAAGGTCATATAGACCTTCTCGCCGCTGTGCAGTCCGACGCCTGTCGCGCGAATGGTTGTTTTCAGTGTTCGTTGTCTCAACATTTCGAGCGAAAGATTAGCATAAAAGCACTTCTGTTCCAAAAAGCTACAGGATTTCAAGCTGTTAGCCTAATTCAGTGAAATTAAAATCAAGAGCCTGAAGTTGGCGTCAAGCAGGTAGCCTGCCCGGTCGAAACCGGGCAGGCTTGCGGAGGTTACCTGCCCCAGGCAGTCAAACTACCTGGTGAACACCCTTAAGCTGCGCGCTCGCGTCCGTGCGCTGCGCGGCATAAGTTTATCCCTGACCTAATCAGCCTGACGGCGCAAGAAGGCCGGAATATCCAGCAACTCTTCCTGCAAACCGCTGTTTTCCAACCCATCGCCCACTGCTCGTTGGCGCTGTACTGTCGGCTTGTCCAGCGACTGATAGTTAGGCTCGGCACGCGCAGCATGCTGCCGTACGATTCGCATCGGCGATTCCGAATTCGCTGCTTGCTGGCCTAAACCAGTTGCAACGACGGTGACGCGAATACGATCCGTCATGTCGGGATCGATAACCGTGCCAACAACAACCGTTGCATTCTCGGACGCGTACTCTTTGACTGTGTTACCCACTTCCTGGAACTCGCCAATTGACAAGTCCATACCGGCGGTAACATTAACGAGAATGCCATTGGCGCCCTTGAGGTTAATGTCTTCGAGTAGCGGACTGGATGCCGCGGCCTCAGCTGCCTCTCTGGCGCGATCTTCACCTGACGCAGAACCAGAACCCATCATTGCCATACCCATCTCAGCCATCACGGTGCGAACATCGGCAAAGTCGACATTGATCAGACCTGGCCGGGTAATCAATTCCGCAATACCTTGAACCGCACCTTGCAGGACCTGGTTCGCAGAACGAAAAGCATCCAGCAAGGTAGTTTCACCACCTAGTACTGTCAGCAGTTTTTCGTTTGGAATCGTGATCAGTGAGTCAACATATTTGCCCAATTCGGCAATTCCCTGCTCGGCGATCTGCATGCGTTTTCCACCCTCCATCAAGAAAGGTTTGGTAACGACTGCGACAGTCAGAATGCCAAGTTCCTTGGCAACCTGAGCAACGATCGGTGCAGCACCAGTACCGGTACCACCGCCCATGCCAGCCGTAATAAACAACATGTCGGCACCCTCGATAACTTCGAGAATTCGATCGCGATCTTCCATCGCGGCCTGCCTGCCGACATCAGGATTGGCGCCAGCGCCGAGCCCTTTTGTGATGTTGCAACCGATTTGCAACGAGGTTCGTACTTGTGATCCCTTGAGAGCTTGCGAGTCGGTATTCGCACAGATGAAATCGACACCTTCGATGCCGGTTTCAACCATGTGCGAGACCGCGTTGCCTCCTCCGCCACCGACACCGATGACTTTGATGACAGCGCTCGAGCTATGCGCATCCATTAATTCAAACATTGAGTCTTCCTCCGCTGATAAAACAATAAACTTCTACTAAAAATTAGCTGGTCAAAACTGACCCTGGAACCATGACTTCATACGGTCCCAAACTTCCCCTAAATTACCGCCGATCGGCGTACTGCGACGATCACGGCGTGACAGATTTTCGAAGCCATACAGCAACAAACCAACGCCTGTGGCGTGAATCGGATTGCGTATGACATCCATAAGCCCATCAACGTACTGTGGCGATCCGAGTCGCACCGGCATGTGGAACACTTCTTCCGCCAGTTCGACTGCACCTTCCATTTTTGCGCTGCCGCCGGTGATGACCACACCGGCCGCAATCAACTCTTCGAAGCCACTACGGCGCAACTCGTCACGCACCAGGCCGAATAATTCCTCGTAGCGAGGCTCTACAATTTCGGCCAGTGTTTGCCGCGCCAGACGTCGCGGTGGTCGCTCGCCAACACTGGGTACTTCGATAGTCTCGTCCGGGTTCGCAAGCTGCGACAACGCACATGCGTATTTGATCTTGATCTCTTCGGCATATTGCGTCGGCGTACGCATGGATACGGCGATATCGTTGGTAACTTGATCACCGGCGATCGGAATGACCGCTGTGTGTTGAATAGCTCCGCCGAGGAACACTGCTATATCAGTTGTACCGCCACCGATATCGACGATGCAGGAGCCGAGCTCTTTCTCATCGTCAGTGAGCACTGAATAACTTGACGCCAGCTGCTCCAAAACGATGTCGTCAACTTCAAGTCCACAGCGCTGTACACACTTGACGATGTTCTGCGCCGCGCTTTCAGCGCCAGTAACCATATGAACTTTGGCTTCTAAACGTACCCCGGACATACCAACGGGCTCGCGAATACCCTCTTGATTGTCGATGACAAATTCCTGCGGCAGGATATGTAGAATTTTCTGATCCGCGGGAATCGCAACAGCGCGTGCCGCATCAATGACACGATCGACGTCGTTAGCACTCACCTCGGAATCGCGAATGGCAACGATGCCGTGCGAATTCAGGCTACGCACATGGCTGCCGGCGATGCCCGTATAAACCGAGTGGATATCGCAACCGGCCATCAACTCGGCTTCCTCAACAGCGCGTTGAATAGAATGCACCGTCGATTCGATATTGACGACGACACCCTTCTTCAGACCGCGAGACGGATGAGAACCAATGCCGACAACCTCTATTTTGCCGTCTTCGTTAACTTCACCAACGATCGCAACGACTTTCGAGGTTCCAATGTCGAGTCCGACAATCAAATTTTTGTCCGGGCGCTTGGACATTCAGTTTATTCCTCTGGCAGCGAGCATTTTCTGCTCGTCGCGTTCCGAATCGCGAGCGGGCGTTTGCGATCCACCTTTCCAACCAATCGTGAAGCCGTTGCCGTAGCGCATATCGACATACTTAATATCGGTGGTACGACCCGAAACTATGTTTGCAACAACGTCCAGAAACAGACTGGTTCTTTCTGCTACGGCGCGGCGGCCGAGACGTACTTCAATGCCGTTGCCCAATGTCATTTGCCATGAGCCACGTGCGTCCAAATGCACTCGACGCACATCCAGGCCAACCGGAATCAGTTGCTCACGCACTTCCAGATAACGCCTCGCAACCTCCGCCGATTTGGAGTCCGGCCCGCTCAATCGCGGCAACTCGGCCGGCACGTGCCGACTATCATTGACGAACAGTTCGCCGCGCGTATTCAACAGGCCACTATCGCCCCAAACGGCAGCCGGCACCTGCTCACTAACCGCGATGCTAATGCGACTCGGCCAACGCCTGGCGACGCGCGCCTGGTCTATCCACGGTAGCGAGACGATTTGCTCCTGCATCCGATCGATATCGGCGCCGATAAAACCCGCGGCGATCTGGTCGCTGATCACCGCTTCAATGTGCAGTGCAGTTACGCGATGGAACGGGCCGGTAATCTCGACAGAGGAAATTTCCCGGTCGAGCATCGTCAAGCTCACCTGATAGGTTGCAAGTATCACGGCCAGGGCGAATAGCGGCGCGATAAGGCGACCGAGACGCAAGCTGGGCAGCTGAAAGCGTGCTGCGGATTTCTGCTTGCGTCGCTTGGCTTGCTTACGTGCCATTAGCGGCCACCTCGACTATTGCAGGAGCTTCTGCACTGCTGAAACTCGTTTCCAAAATTCGCCAGCACAATTCTTCAAAATCCAGGCCGTCCGCGTTTGCGGCTAAAGGAACCAGACTATGGCTGGTCATCCCCGGGACCGTATTGACCTCGAGAACCAACGGTTGGCCGTCAGCACCGGTCATGAAATCGACTCTGCCCCAGCCTGAACAACCAAGTTCATTGAATGCGGCTAGTGCCAGATCGGCGTAGCGCTTTTCTTCGATATCGTTTGCGGTGCCCTTGCAAACGTATTCGGTGCGATCGGATTTATATTTCGCTTGGTAGTCGTAAAAATCACGTGGCGTTGCAATACGAATACTGGGCAATGCTCTGCCCTGTAACACCCCAATAGTAAGTTCGTCGCCGACGATGCAGCGCTCTATCAATGCCGTATCGCCATACTGCAACGCCAGAGCAATTGCGTCATCGAGCGCGGCGCTTTCAACTACCTTGGACATGCCAACACTGGAACCTTGACAGGACGGCTTAACAAACAAAGGAAAATCGAGCTGCTCGCTCACTGCGGACGCCTCGTGCGGCGATTTCACCGCCACATATTCAGGCGTAGGAATACCGGCGGCGCGGAACAAATGCTTGCTGCGTACTTTGTCCATTGCAATTGCCGATGCCATCACACCGCTGCCGGTATACGGCATATGTAGCCACTGCAATGCACCCTGCAACGCGCCGTCTTCACCACCCGCGCCGTGCAATGCAACCCATACTCGATCAAAGCCTGCATCAGCGAATTCGCCAAGCGAGCGTTCTGACGGATCCCAGGCGTGGGCATCAACACCCTTAGACAGCAAGGCATTAAGCACTGCCGTGCCGGTATCAAGCGAGACCTCACGCTCGCTCGAATCACCGCCCAACATAACAGCGACTCGACCGAATCCGGCAGCGTCTTTTATCACTGCGCGTTGCTCCAGTATTGCCGCGGCACTCATATCCGAGCCTCCCCAACGATACGAACTTCGTGCACGAGCGTGACGCCATGAACCTCGGCAACCGTCTGCCGAACATGCTCGATGAGGGCTTCTATGTCAGTAGCGGACGCATCGTCACGATTGATGATGAAGTTAGCGTGCTTTTCAGAAACCTCTGCGCCGCCAATTCGATGACCTTTTAATCCGGCCGTCTCAATCAGTCGGGCGGAGTGATCACCCGCCGGGTTGCGAAAAACCGAACCGCAACTCGGCAACCCGAGCGGCTGTGTGGTCTTGCGACGATCAAGCATCGCATTCAAAGTTTCGAAACTGGGCTTTGCATCGGGTTCGAAAGTGAGCGTCGCACCAAGAAACCATTCGTCAGGCGGGCCGCTAACACTGCGGTACGCGATGCTGTATTGATCCGGTGTGCGTTCATGAATTTTACCGCCACGATCAATCGTTTGTACCGTTGCAACTCGTTCCCAGGTCTCGCCACCGTGAGCACCGGCATTCATCGCCAATGCACCGCCGACTGTTCCGGGTATTCCCGCAAAAAATTCAGAAGGCCCCAATTCCCAACGGATGCAGTGCCGGGCAAGTTGTGTACAGGCAAGGCCTGCGCCAACGTTGACCTGATATTGCTGAACACGTTCGATGTCGCGCAGAATTTTACTTGCCGAAATTACGACACCACGGATACCACCGTCACGAACCAGAAGATTGCTACCGACACCGTGCCAAAATACCGGCGTATCGGCGTCGAGCTCCCTAAGGAAGTCACTGAGATCCGCAATGCTTGCGGGCACAAAGAACACGTCGGCCGGGCCGCCGGCGCGCCACGACGTATGTCGGCTCATTGGCTCGTCATAGCGCAACTCACCCTGCACTGTAAGGTCCCTCGCGGCAGCCATCATCGCTGCACCTTCAAAACGGGGCCGCTGTGGATCAATTCGGGAAGTTCTGTGGCGAATGCACCGATGTCGCCGGCGCCCATGGTTAGAACCAGGTCGCCGTCTTTGAGCAAGTCCAAGAGCACGGCTTGCACGTCGTCCAGCGACTCGACGAATACCGGCTCGACCGCACCGCGCGAGCGTACGGCGCGTGCTACAGCCCGACCATCTGCACCGGTGATAGGCTCTTCGCCAGCCGCATAAACTTCCAGCAGCAACAGCACATCAGCATCGCTTAAAACAGTAGCGAAATCGTCCATCAGATCGCGTGTTCTGGAATAACGATGCGGTTGGAAGATCAACACGATGCGCTTCTCAGGCCAGCCGCCGCGAGCCGCTGCCAAGGTCGCCGCAATTTCTGTCGGGTGATGGCCATAGTCATCGACCAGCATGACCGTACCTGCTGCCGTCGTGACGTCACCCATGCGCTGAAATCGACGATCGATTCCCTCAAACTGTTGCAATGCTTTTGATACTGCGTCATCACCGATCTGCAGTTCATCGGCCACCGCTATTGCCGCAAGTGCGTTGCGAACGTTGTGCATACCCGGTAGCTGCAGCGTGATGTGCATAGGCGTGTTGTTGTTCTTTCGCAATACATCGAACTTGGTCGTTGATGCCGAGAAAACGACCTTGGTCGCGCGCACATCGGCGTCTTCGTCAGTCCCGTAGGTTGTCACTGAGCGCCCGATGTCAGCCAACACTTCGTTGACACCCGGGTCGTCGATACAGACAACTGCCAGTCCGTAGAATGGCAGGTTATGCAAGAACTCGATGAAGCTGGCTTTTAATTTCTCGATATCACCGTCGTAGGTCGACATGTGATCCGCGTCAATATTAGTGACAACAGCGAGCATCGGCTTCAGATGCACAAATGAAGCATCGCTTTCGTCGGCTTCCGCGACCAGATAGTCGCCCTGGCCGAGTCGCGCATTGGCATCGGCGCTTTTAAGTCGCCCTCCGATAACAAAGGTCGGATCCAGACCGCCCTCCGCGAGCAAGCTGGCAACCAGACTTGTGGTCGTTGTCTTGCCATGTGTGCCGGCGACCGCGACCGAATAGCGGAAACGCATGAGCTCGGCAAGCATTTCTGCTCGGCTGACGACCGGCATCAATAATTCTTTGGCAGCCGCAACTTCTGGATTCGATTCGTCCACTGCACTGGACACCACTATAGCGTCAGCATCGCGGATATTGTCAGCTGCATGACCCAGGAACACGGTAGCACCCTGTTCTTCGAGACGACGCGTTTGTTTGTTGGCTTTAAGATCAGAACCCTGTACCGCATAGCCGAGGCTCAGCATCACTTCAGCAATTCCAGACATGCCGGAACCGCCGATACCGACAAAGTGAACACAATGGATGCGTCGCATGCGAGTGATCATGTGAGACCCTCCGCCTGCTGTAGACAAAGTTTCGTGATGCGACTAAGCGCGTCAGGTCGTGCGAGTGATCGAGCGCGCTCAGCGCGTTGCAATAGAGTTGCCCGCGACTGCAACCATTCACGCAGCAGGATCTGCAACGAGCTCGGCGTGAGATCCCGCTCCTGAATGATCGCAGCGGCATCTGCTGCAACCATCGCGGCGGCATTTGCTGTTTGATGATCATCGACAGCGGCTGGATACGGAACGAACAAAGCCGGCAATCCAACTGCACACAATTCGGCAACCGTTAACGCTCCGGAGCGACAGACCACAAGATCCGCCCATGCATACACGGCTGCCATGTCTTCGATATATGGCATCAATTCGGCATCGACGCCGCTGTCAGCGTAGGCTTTTTTCGCAATTTCCAACGTGCGTTCGCCGCACTGATGTCGAACCTGCGGTCGCACCTCCGTGCTCAATAACGCGAGCGCTTCAGGTACTATCTTATTCAAGGCAAGCGCACCTTGACTGCCACCTAACACCAACAGGCGTAGTGGGCCGCGTCGCTCGTTATAACGTTCTGCCGGAACGGCAACTGCAGCGATATCCTCGCGAACCGGGTTACCCACGGTCTCCGCGACAACATTGGAATTAAAACTGCCCGGGAAGGCTTGCAGCACAACCCGGGCAAAACGCGCCAGAAGACGGTTTGTCATACCTGCAGCAGCATTTTGCTCATGGATAATGAGCGGACGGCGTGTCAGCCAGGCGGCAATGCCGCCCGGGCCACTCGCGAATCCACCCATACCGAGCACTGCGGCAGGTCGACGACGAAAAATTACGGCTAGCGATTGCAGCAATGCCCAGCCCAGTTGAACAGGTGCGATGATCAATGCGAGTACGCCTTTGCGGCGCAATCCTTTGACACTGATCCACTCCATATCGATTCCAGCTTCTGGAACGATGCGCGATTCAAGACCGCGGTGAGTGCCGAGCCAAACGATGTCGCGTGACTGTTCTTGTAAAGCGCGAGCAACAGCGAGCGCCGGATAGACGTGTCCGCCAGTGCCACCAGCCATGACTAAGATGGGCCGGCCGCTCATGACTTACTGCCTCGTGTTTTTTTCTTGCCGCGTTTGCGATTAACGGGTTTGGCATCGACCGCCAATTCATGATGAATTCGCAACAGCAACGCTATACAGATCATCGTAATAATGAGGCTACTGCGACCGTAACTAATCAATGGCAGCGTCAGTCCCTTGGTCGGCAGCAGACCCATGTTCACACCAATATTGATGAAGGCCTGAATTCCCAGCCAGGTACCAAGTCCGATCGCGATATAAGCCTCAAAGAAGCGTTCGGCATCAGCCGCTCGCATGGCGAGTTTGAACACTCGCCAGAGTAAGGCGAGGAACAATGCGATGAGAATAAGGGATCCAGCCAAACCGAATTCTTCGGCATAAACAGCGAACACAAAATCCGTATGCGCCTCCGGCAGATAGAACAATTTCTGTACGCTGCCGCCAAGACCAACGCCAAACCATTCGCCGCGTCCGATCGCGATCAATGACTGTGTCAACTGGAAGCCAGTGTTGAACGGATCGGACCAAGGGTCTAGGAAGCCAGTCAAGCGCTGCATTCGATACGGTGATGCGACAGCAAGAGCCGCCATGGCCAATACGGCCGTCGTAAAGAACAACAAAAAATCACGCAGGCGTGCGCCAGCGACAAACATCATCACCAACGCTGTTGCCAACAACACCACGGTCGCCCCGAAATCGGGCTCAGCCAGAAGCAGTACGCCCGCGATACTCAAGACCACCATGGGCCGAAGAAAACCAGTGAACTCTTCGCGCAAACTCTTGTTGCGACGTACCAGGTAACCTGAGAGATACAAAATAAAGCACAATCTTGCGGGCTCTGACACTTGCAGGTTCATTACGCCGACGCGAATCCAACGAGTGCTGCCATTAACTTCGTAACCGATCCCAGGTACCAGCACGAGCATTAGCAATAGCAAGCCGGTTATAAGCATTACCGGTCCGAGGCTTTGCCATACCCGCATCGGTATAAACAAACAACAGAATCCGGCCGCTCCCCCAATCAATGCCGCAATTAGCTGCCGCTGAATATAGAAGAACGGGTTGCTTGTAGCATTGTCCGAAATTGAGATTGACGCCGATGCGAGAATGACGAAGCCGCCCAACAGCAATGCCAACACAAGCGTCAGTAAAACAGGATCGATCTGCAGTTCGGTCTTGAGACGTGCGGGAAAGGGCATCGTTACGCTACGAGTCGTCATCTTTGCAACGCCTCAACAGCGGTACAAAAGGATTTGCCGCGTTCCATATAGTTGCTGTACTGATCGAGACTTGCGCAAGCAGGCGCCAGCAACACGGTGTCTTCAGATTCAGCGCATTGTGCCGCCATGCTCACAGCTGCACCCATGGTATCGGCAAAGTGCACGGGCATGACGGTATCGAGGGCGCGTGCAATCTTTTCAGCATCCTTGCCAATCAATACAGCGCCACGCAATTTGTCTTCAACAGCGCTCGACAAATCCCCAAAGTCACCGCCTTTTCCGTCGCCCCCGGCAATCAGGACCAGCATGGAGTCAACCGATTGAATTGAAGCAACCGCCGCAGCGACGTTTGTCGCCTTGGAGTCATTGATGTAGTCGACTGCTCCGATACGCGCAACGAATTGCATGCGATGCGGTAATCCAGGAAATTCGATCAGCACCTGCAACATCGCTGACATATCGAGACCGAGCAGGTCGCCAGCAGCCAGTGCCGCAAGCGCATTGAGTTGATTGTGTACGCCGTACATAGCGAGATCACGGCAAGACAATAACAAGGTATCTCCGCAGGCCAGGAAAGTTTCGTCGTTGTCGATTCGCAGCCCGTAATGACCGTCAGCGGGCGCATCTGCGCCGAAACTAATGACGCGCTCACAATGACTCGACTGCTCTGCCGCTACCTCATCGGCACGGTTGATAACGGCCGCTTTCGCTTCGGCATAGACACGATATTTCGCACTACGGTATTCGTCCTCATCAGCATGCCAATCGAGATGATCCGGCGACACGTTTAGCAAGACTGCGACGCTTGCTGGTAAATTTGCAGTGCGATGCAGTTGAAAACTAGACAGCTCCAGCACGTACAGATCGGGCGTTTCCTGGCTAAGCAGATCCAGTGCTGGCTCTCCCAGATTTCCTCCTGCCAACACCTCACGTCCATCTGCGCAACACATCTGATAGAGCAGCGTCGTAACAGTGCTTTTTCCGTTAGACCCCGTAATCGCTACAAACGGTGCCTTTGCAGCGCGCGCGAAGAGCTCGATATCGGATACGACCTCGAGCTTTTTCTTGATCGCCTTCTTCATCATCGCCTGGCTATCGGGGACGCCGGGCGATGCGATAATCCTGCCTATGTTCTTGGTCAGCCTGGCTTTACCCAATAGCACCTTTGCACCAGGGCTTATTTCCTCAAGCTCATCCAGACCCGGTGGTTCATCGCGACTGTCAAAAAAGGTCGCGACCTTGCCGTTACGCTGCAGGTATCGAGCGATCGATAAGCCCGTCGAGCCCAAGCCCACGACCAGATCCTCGTTGCCTGTCGCTTTTTTGTTAGCGGCGCTCATCGGATTTTCAAACTCGCCAGCCCGATCAACACCAGGATCACCGTGATAATCCAGAAGCGAACGATAACTTTAGGTTCTGCCCAGCCCTTGAGCTCGAAGTGGTGATGAATCGGAGCCATGCGAAATACGCGCTTGCCGGTCAATTTGAACGATGTGACCTGAATGATTACCGAGACAGTTTCAACGACGAAGACACCGCCCATGATCGCGAGGATAATTTCCTGCCGCACGATTACCGCGACGACGCCAAGCGCCGCGCCCAGGGACAGCGCTCCGATATCACCCATGAACACTTGTGCTGGATACGTGTTGAACCAAAGAAAACCCAGCCCTGCCCCAGCCATCGCAGCACAGAACACCATGATTTCACCCGATCCCGCAACGTAAGGGATGCCGAGATACTCGGAGAAATTAGTGTTACCGGTAACGTAGGCAAACAAACCAAGTGCGCCGCCTACCAGTACGGTAGGCATAATAGCCAGACCGTCGAGCCCATCAGTAAGATTCACTGCGTTACTGAAGCCAACAATAAAAAAGTACGTTACGACGACTTGAAACATGCCAAGCGGGATCGAAAGATCCTTGAAATACGGAATCAATAAAGAGGTTTGCACCTCATCGGTCGCCGTAACGTACAGAGCAATGGCGGCTATTAGAGCCGCACTAGACTGCCAGAAGAGTTTTTGCCCCGCCGAAATACCAGCGGGGTTTTGCATTACGAGTTTTTTGTAGTCATCGACGTAACCGATGACACCAAAAGACAATGTGACAAACAACACAATCCAGACGTAATGATTTTCAAGGTCTGCCCACAAGACTGTTGCCACAGATATAGCGGTCAAAATAAGTGCGCCACCCATCGTCGGCGTACCCGCTTTGAGCAGGTGCGTTTCCGGTCCGTCTTCACGAACGGGCTGCCCGAGCTGATTGACGCTAAGGCTCTTGATCATGCGCGGACCGATGATAAAGGAAATTATCAATGCCGTTAGCGCGCCGAGAATCGCGCGCAGCGTCAAATAGTCGAAGACACGAAAGCCAGATTCGAATTGCACCAGATAGTCTGTGAGGTATAGCAGCATCAGGCTTTCTTCCTCACATCATCAGGCGCACGTAGTGCGTCGACCACGCGCTCCATGTGCATAGAACGTGAACCTTTGACTAATACATTACTTGCCGCGGGAACCGAACCGACCGCTGCGAGTAATGCGTCAATATTTTCGTACCAGCTTGCGCCATTACCGAACGCTTCGACGCTGAACTTACAAAGTTCGCCGAGCGCGAGCAGGCGGTCAACTCCACATGCTCGCGCCGACGCTCCAACCTCGCGATGCAATTCCTTTGCATCGGCTCCGAGTTCTTTCATGTCGCCCAGCACTAACCAGCTTTCGCCATCGAGACTGGCTAGAAATTCTGCCGCCGCAACCACAGACAGCGGGTTCGCGTTGTAGCTGTCGTCAAACAGCGTGCAATTATTTATGCCAAGGAGCGCTTGCAGGCGACCGTCGACGGGCGCAACGCTCTCAAGTGCGGTCTTAATCTTCTGCCCGCCAATTCCACATGCACTTGCGATCGCTGCCGCTGCACAAGCATTGCGAACGTTGTGGACTCCTGCGAGTGGCAGAGCGATGGACAGAACCTCGCCTGCCAGGTGCAATCTAAATTCCGATCCGTCGGCACTCGTAACGATATCGGTGGCCCGGACATCGGCGCTATCGCAAAAACCAAAGCTTATGACCTGCACGTCCTGGACTAACGATGTCCAGTACTCGTAATAGTTGTCGTCGGCATTGAGTACGGCAACATTGGGCCGCTTGTCATTCTGCAGAATTTCGCCCTTCGCTTTTGCGACACCCTCAACCGAGCCAAAGCCTTCCAGATGTGCCGCACCGGCGTTGGTAATCGCAACGACGTCCGCACTTGCCAGCGACGCGAGGTACGCGATTTCGCCTGCGTGATTAGCTCCCATCTCAAGTACGGCATACTCGTGCTCGTCATCGATGCGCGCAAGCATCAAAGGCATGCCGATGTCATTGTTCAGATTCCCAGCCGTTGCCAGCGTCGGTGCTGTCGATGCCAGGCAAGCAGCAACCAGTTCTTTCAATGTGGTCTTGCCGTTGCTGCCTGTAATGCCAACCACTCGAACGTTCTTGCTATCACGCCAGGCCGCACCGAACCGGCCGAGTGCCTGCTTCGCATCAGCAACCTCAATCTGGGCGATACCGTTTGCAACTTTCTTGCTGACGACTGCACCCGCCGCCCCGCTATTCGCAGCTGCCGCAACATAATCGTGGCCGTCAAAATTTGGGCCCTGTAAGGCGAAGAAAAGTTCGCCGTCACGCAGCGATCTTGTATCGGTACTAACGCCAGCGAACTGGCGATCGCTACCGCGCAATACGCCACTCATGTTTTTAGCAGCATCTGACAAAGAACCAATCATGTGCCGGCTCCTGCAGCTGCCGTCGTTGCTACGGCGAGGTCTGAAAATGGCAGGCGTTCGCCATCTATTTCCTGATAGTTCTCGTGTCCCTTGCCGGCGATCAATATCATGTCCGCTGGCGCAGCGTTCGCGACAACCCATGCAATCGCCGCGGCGCGATCTTCAATCACAGTTGCCGCGTCAGGCCTATCCAGCCCGGCGAGAATGTCATCAATAATCGCATTCGGGCTTTCGCTGCGCGGATTGTCTGTCGTGATGACGATGTTGTCCGCAAGACTTTCGGCCAAGCGACCCATTTGCGGCCGCTTGCCGACGTCACGGTCACCGCCGCAGCCAAATATGCACCACAGCTTGCCGCCGCAATGTGGGCGCAAGGCACTTAGCGCCGCAGCCATGGCGTCGGGTGTGTGTGCATAGTCAATGTAGATAGCAGCCTTGCACGACGCGACGTTTTGCATACGACCAGCTGGCGCTGTTGCCAGGCGCAGTACATCGCAGGCTTGTTCAAGCTCGACCTTGCTGGCCAAAAGGTAGGCAAGAACCAAAGCCGCATTTGCAACGTTGAAGTCACCCGGCAATGGAAAAGTGAAATTGCCATTGCCCCAAGAGCTTTCGAAGCTGATTTTCGAACCCTGCTGTATGGCATCGATCGATCGGACAGTGACGTAAAGATCGTCGTTGGCAATGCGATCGACATCGGTCGACACACGAACCACTTGCTTATCACATCGAGCAGCAAGTTCGTTGCCGAATTTTGAATCGACATTCACGATCTTGAAGCTGCTCGGATAGTCAGCAAACAAACTCGCTTTTGCCTCAAAATAACTCGTCATATCACCGTGATAGTCGAGGTGATCGCGGCTCAAGTTAGTAAACAGAACTGCGTCGAAATTCACGCCGTCAACCCGCCCTTGCGACAAAGCGTGCGACGAAACTTCCAGCGCGGCGTGGGTCGCACCTTGCTCAACAAAGCCTGCAAGTTCGCCGTGTAATTCCACTGCCGCGGGAGTGGTCATTCCCTCCCCGCCGTGCAATTCATCAACACCGATACCGAGTGTGCCGATGTAGCCACATCGCCGATCCAGCTGTTGTAAGCATTGTGCAAGCAGCCACGCAACGGTCGTTTTGCCATTAGTGCCGGTGACACCGATGGTTTTTAACGTCGACGAAGGGTGGCCGTAGTAACGATTTGCAATCTCGCCGAGACAGGCGCCGAGGTTTTGCACCGCGATGGCCGGAACACCTGTTTCACCCGGAGTCGCTGCCGTGTTCGCTTCCCAGGCGACCGCAGTAGCGCCAGCGGCGATCGCTTCAGGCAAGTAGTCGAGGCCATGACTGTCGATGCCCTGACAGGCAAGAAACAAGCTGCCTTCGCTTACTTTGCGGCTGTCGCTGGCTAAGCCACGAATTGCCATCTCAGGAGCATCTGCATAGCCGCGCAACAAATCGGCAAGTGTTGGAGTCGATTGAATTTGCATCGCAGGCACGCTCATGGCCCCACGTTCCGGTCCGCCATCGCTTGCACCACGCTGCCGGGATCACGAGCAGGCATCGCGTCGGGCGGCACCGCCAACAAACGCAAGGACTCAGCCATCACGTCGGCAAAAACGGGCGCTGCGACATCGCTGCCGTAGTAAAGCTCGCCGCCGGGTTCGTCGATAACGACAACGGTTGCAAGCCGTGGATTACTCGCCGGCGCTAAGCCCGCGAAAATCGAGATGTATTTGTCTTCGGAGTATCCGCCTTTGGCGAACTTCCAGGAGGTACCTGTTTTGCCAGCCACACGATAGCCATCGACCGATGCTTTCGTACCTGTTCCGCCCGGTCGCACAACTTCCTCAAGCATGCGACGGACTGCATTCGCCGTCTCCGCGGATACGATACGTTCACCGCTCGACGGTTCATCATTCGCGAACAAAGAAACCGCTTGCATCATGCCGCCGTTACCCAAAGCGGAATACGCTTGTGCAAGCTGCAACGGTGTAACAGACACGCCGTAGCCGTAAGCAATCGTTGCCTGGCTGATCGGCCGCCAGTTGCTGTAGTGCGACAACATTCCCGCCGACTCGCCTGGAAAGCCGCTGCTGGTCATTTGACCGAGGCCGAACTGCGCCATGGTGTTCCAAAGTTGGTCAGGCTGCAGGTCCATTGCGACTTTAGTGACACCAACATTGCTTGAACGCGCGAGAATCGTTGTCAAACTAATGCGACCGAGATCTCTGCGATCCTCAATTTTCTTCGCACCAACGGTGACAAATCCGGGCGCTGTATCGACTATGCTGCCAGGAAGATACTGGCCACTCTCCAGCGCGGCCGCGACAATCAATGGCTTGATGCTGGAACCGGGCTCAAAGATGTCGGTAATTGCGCGGTTTCGGTAACGTTCTGCAATAAACTGCGAACGATCGTTCGGGTTGTAAGTTGGCTGGTTAACCATCGCCAAAACTTCGCCGGTTTTTACGTCGAGAATAACGACCGATCCGGATCGAGCATTTTGCGATTTGACCGCGGCTTTTAGAGTTCGATACGCCAGATATTGCAAACGCAAATCAATGCTGGTTCGCAAATCTTTGCCGTGGTGCGGTGGACGAATACTCTCGACGTTCTCAATCGAGCGCCCGAGGCGATCCTTGAGGACGCGTTTAGCGCCTGGCTCACCTTCAAGCCAATAATTCATGGCGAGCTCCAGGCCTTCCTGCCCTTCGTCGTCAACATTCGTAAAGCCGACCAAATGACCGGTCACTTCCGATGCCGGGTAATAACGCCGGTACTCACGTTGCACATTGATGCCTGGCAAACTCATTGCCATCACGCTTTCAGCGACGCTCGGATTCAGGTGCCGTTTCAGATATAGAAATTCTTTGTCCATGCTGCGCGTAATGCGGCGCATGAGTACATCCGACTTTAGTTGCAAAGCTTTTGCCAACTGCGGAATCTTGTCGATCGCCCCGGCGAATTCTTTTGGATTCACCCAAATGCTGTCGACCGGCGTGCTGATCGCCAGCGGCTCTCCGTTGCGATCAAGAATAGTGCCGCGGTGAGCTGAGATCGACTCTGTGCGCAGATGCCGTGTATCGGCTTGTTGATTTAGAAAATCTTTGTCAAGTACCTGCAGGTAGACCGCGCGCGCGACCAGCGAAGATGCCACTAAGCTGAAGAACACCATCACCAGCGTTACTCTGCCGACGAAGCGCCGTGCAGTCTTTTGTTTGGTTTCTGCGCCGCGTGTCATGGCCGTTCGATCACGTAAATTTCTGAGGATTCGGGGCGCGCGAGTGACAAATCGTCCGTCGCGACCTGCTCAATTCGGGCATGTGTGGCCCAAGTGCTTTGCTCAATCTGCAACTGGCCCCATTCGATGTTCAATTCATCGCGCTCGTGCGTAAGCCCCTCAAGCTCGATGAACAGCTTTCGTGATTCGTGCTTGGTGTAGACCATCGCAATCGAGGACAACACGCAGACCAGCGCAAACACAAAAACCAGCAGAAACGGCTGCCGCGAATTCGCTAGCGGCATCAGGTGCGCTCCGCAATACGCAGCCGCGCACTACGTGAGCGGCGATTGCTGGCAATCTCGTCGCTTGTAGCAAGCACTGCTTTGCCAATAGTTTTTAGCTGCGGACGAAATTCATCCGGTATCGAGGGCATACCACGATACTGCTCTGGCTCACGCGACGTATTGCGTATGAAGCGTTTAACGATGCGGTCCTCGAGTGAGTGGAAACTTATTACACACAGCCGCCCGCCCTTCTTCAGTATCGATAAAGACTGTTGTAACGCCGCTTCGAGTTGACCGAGTTCATCATTGACAAGAATTCGGATGGCTTGAAATGTTTTCGTTGCCGGGTGTTTTTTCTGTGCTCGATACTTCGCTGGTACAGCACTCTCTACGATTGCCGCAAGCTGACCCGTTGACACGATTTGCGCACTCGCGCGCGCAGCGCAAATTGCTCTTGCGATTCGCGGTGCGTGAGTTTCCTCACCGTATTTTCGTAGGACCTGAATCAACTTTTTCTGTTCCACTTGCTGCAGAAAATCACTTGCAGAGGTCCCTGAGTCCGGGTCCATTCGCATGTCGAGCGGGCCGTCGCGGAGAAAACTGAAGCCTCGATGGGCTTCATCCAGCTGCGGCGAGGAGACGCCCAGGTCGAACAGTAATCCGTCGACTTCTGCATCGAGTGACCGTTCACCAAGGATTGTCTTAAGTTGCGCAATTTCACCTCTGACCAGTTCGAAGCGCGGGTCATCAAGCAGGGTTGCTGGAATTGCAGCAATCGCGTCCGGGTCTCGATCGATTGCTATCAATCGTCCGCTCGAACTTAAGCGCTGCAATATTTCCCCACTGTGTCCGCCGCGACCGAATGTTGCATCGACGTAACAGCCGTCTTTTTTTATATCCAGCCCATCAAGGACTGGTCCCAGCAGCACCGGCACATGCTCGTTGCTGCTCATACAATGCTCAGCGTCTTAAAACGAAATGGATTCGAGGTCGGCGGGCATTTCGCCGTCGTCCTCATCGCTAAGCCATGCGTCTCGTTTTTCGTTCCAAGTTGCTTCATTCCACAATTCAAACTTGTTGCCCTGACCAATCAACATTCCCTGCTTCTCGATGCTCGCAAACTCCCGGAGCTCTTTCGAAACCAGAATTCGACCGTTGCCGTCCATCTCGACGTCGGTTGCATAACCGACCATAATTCGCACAATGCGACGTGCGGCTTTGTTCATGCTGGGTAGCTGCACTAACTTTTGCTCGAGCTCTTCCCAGTCGTGCAATGGATAAACGAGGAGGCAATGGTCTTTGTCCACAGTCACTATGATTTGGCCACCACAACGCTCAGACAGCCGCTGCCGATACCGGGTCGGCACTGCCATACGCCCTTTGGCGTCGAGTGAAACTTTTGTTGCCCCTCTAAACACGGTGGTTCGGACTTACCGGGAATCGCTCTTCTGGCACGATATCCGGGCTGAACGCCCATTTCCTCCCACTTTTTTCCACTTTTCAACACTATAGGGATGGCCCTGATGGGGGTCAACAACGATGCTTAATTAGTTGTTGTTGTACAGTGACTTAAGTGCAATGACGTGGCGAAAAAAGGGCGAATAGTGGCAGCTATCGCGCGAATAAAATCAGATGCTTACGGCAGCTTCTTAGACGAACCCTCAGAAACGGGTCTGTATTTAGCGACATGTGTGCATTTGCAGCAGTTTTGTCAGGGATTGCGCAAATGCCGCACCGAAACCCGGATTGGCACGAGTTATTATTATAAGTGATTGATTTATATATTAAAAGAAAAGTGAGAAAGCCGGAGCCAGCAATAAGCCGGGTTCTGTCATCGACAACCATTCATCTGGGATAGCTGTCACCAGCTACCTCAAGCAACCTACCCGGGAGTCCGTTCGGAACCGACGGTGCGAGCAAGCTCGCTTACTCCCCTATTTGGTCTTGCTCCGGGCGGGGTTTACCATGCCGCGAGCTGTTACCAGTCGCGCGGTGCGCTCTTACCGCACCTTTTCACCCTTACCGGCCAAGGCCCAGAGGCCCTTTCCGGCGGTTTATTTTCTGTGGCACTTTCCATAGGCTCGCGCCTCCCAGGCGTTACCTGGCGCCCTGTCCGAAGGAGCCCGGACTTTCCTCTACAGCATAGCTGCAGCGATTGTCTGGCCAACTCCGACCTTCTCGGCGGCGGAGTCTATCAGGTATTCGCCGCCTTCAACTGCAGCAGACGCTCATACAAGGCATTTTTCTTCTTCCCCAATATGCGGGCGGCGACTTTCGCAACATCCTTTGCCGGCAGGTACGCCGCAAGCTCCAGCAGCAATTGGTCGTTATCGATGTCCGAGTCGGGGATAGCATCGTTGCCGCTGACTATGACGACAAACTCGCCTTTGCTGACGATCGTGCCAGCGTCGATTTGCTGTTTGATCGTCGCCAGAGTTTCCTGAACGCATTGTTCATGCATTTTGGTCAGCTCGCGACCGATGAAAGCCTGTCGATCGGCGCCGAATACCGCGACCATATCAGCCAGACAATCGGCAATTCGATGTACGGACTCATAGAAAACCAGTGTACGTGTTTCATTCACCAGCTTGCCTAAAGCATCCCTGCGTGCTGTCTCTTTAGACGGCAAAAAACCTTCGAAACAAAAGCGGTCGGTCGCAATACCGGAGCTTGAGAGCGCGGCAATCCCTGCGCTGGCGCCAACGATCGGCGAAACGGGAATATTATTACGATGTGCTTCGCGCACCAAGCGAAATCCGGGATCACTAATCAACGGCGTACCCGCGTCGCTGACAAGGGCGATTGAGTCACCGTCTTTGAGCATTGCGATCAGGTCGCCAACGACTTTCTCTTCATTGTGATCGTGCAACGTCATAAGTCTCGTTTTACAAGCGATATGCATTAGCAATCGCCCGGTGTGCCGGGTATCCTCGGCAGCAATAAGACTCACGCTGGCCAGCGTCTGGCGCGCTCGCGGGGTGAGGTCGTCAAGATTACCGATCGGCGTTGCAACTACGTAGAGTGTGCCGCTCATCTGGCGATAAACCTTTTTTTGGTGGCTACATGGCTTTAGTTTTTCGACATCCTGCAGGTAAACCGCGCTCGCTGGCAAGCAGTGTCGTCTTGTTAATGGCGACTCTGGCACTTGCGGCTTGCGAAACAACCGACTTTGGTGGCGTGTCTGCTTCAGGTGAGTATCGGGCCAGCCGCCTCGCCGAAGATGGTCAACACAGCGATGCAGCGGGTGAGTACATCGGTCTTGCAGCCGGCGCGACCGGTAGCGAACGCGACCGACTAACGCTGCTGGCAATTGAACAATGGCTCGATGCCGGCGACGTCAATCGGGCAATTCGGGCATTCCGAAGTGTCACGAAACCAGCTGTGGGCGCAGAACCGCCAATCTGGAACACAAATTCCGCGGCCCTGTCTTTGTACCAAGGTGATCCCGATGCGGCGCTAGCACTGCTCGAACCTACAAGTCGCCAGTCGTTGTCGAAACGTGACCGACTGCGTGTCGAGGCATTGCGCGCGGATGCCTGGATCCAAAAGCAGAATCCTGCAAGAGCAGTCGAATTGATGACACAACGCGAAGTCTGGATCGATGGGTCGCGGGGTATCGAAAAAAATCGTCAACGCTTATGGCAAGGACTGCTTGTGAGCAATTCGCAGGTTCTTCGAGAGGCCGCGGAGAACACGAACAATACACAAACGCGCGGCTGGTTAACTCTGGCATCACTGGCAACGTCAACCGGGCAACAAGGTGTTGGCTGGAGCAACGGAGTAGCCCGCTGGCAGGACAACAATGGCGGCCACCCCGCTCTCGGAGTCATTGGCAATAGCTACTCGTTTGACCGACCAGCGCTGGAATACCCGCAACAGGTCGCATTGCTACTGCCCTTATCAGGTCGCTCCGGGGCGGCCGGAAAAGCGATTCAAAACGGTTTTCTAGGCGCGTATTTTGCGACGGCGAGCGCACTTGACCAGCAGCAATCGGTGCGCATCTACGATATCAATTCAGAAGGCGGTGCCAGTGCTGCGTACCAAGCCGCAGTTACTGACGGCGCAGAATTTGTTGTTGGTCCCTTGCTTAGAAAAAACGTCGATGAACTAGCCAACGATATTCTCGTGCCAGTGCCGGTTTTGACCTTGAATTATCTCTCGGAAGGCTCGCTCGCCCCGCCCGGCCTGTACCAGTTCGCGCTGGCGCCAGAGGATGAAGCGGCATCGGCAGCACAACGCGCGCTGGGCGACGGTTACACCCGGGCAGTTGCGCTGGTCCCAAACAACGATTGGGGACGGCGAGTATTGCGTAGCTTCGCGACCGAATTTGAGGGTCTCGGCGGAACCTTGCTCGACTACCGTAGTTACAGTCCGGACAAACAGGATTTCTCAAACGAAATCGAAACGCTGATGGGACTCTCCGGCAGCGTACAGCGCTACACGCGTATGCGCGCCAATATTGGCACTAGCCTGCAATTTGATCCGCGCCGCCGCCAGGATGTCGAATTCATCTTCCTTGCCGCCGCTTCCGGGCCCGGGCGCTTGCTCAAGTCGCAACTAAAGTTTCATTACTCAGGCGACTTGCCGGCCTACTCAACCTCGTCGGTGAACTCACTCGACGGCCGTTCGAACTCCGACCTTAATGGTGTCATGTTTGCCGACACACCATGGCTAATAGATCCGCAACCATGGATTCAATACTTGCCAGACACGTATGCCGAACATTGGCCACAAGAGCGTCGTCTTGGCCGCCTGCACGCGATGGGCTACGACGCTTACAACCTGATTGCCGCTCTTTACGAAAACCGTGGCGAAATGGCAGAACTAGACGGCGCGACCGGCAGCCTGTTTCTTGACCAGCACGGCCGCGTACACCGGCGCCTTGCCTGGGCCCAGTTTCAAAGCGGTGAGGCCGTTGCGTTGCCCGCCCAGGAAGAATTCGATGGCCCTATTCTCGATATAAGCGCTGACAGTGAATTGATTGCGCCTGATGCGGCTGACGAAGCACCGTGGGACAGCCCGCAACAGGAGCAATAGGCCGGCACGCGGAGCAGCTGGCATGCCGGTATCTGGTCGATCGCGGCCTGAAACTCGTCGCCAGAAACTTTCGCTGCCGCAGCGGGGAAATAGACCTGATCATGTTGCATGACCAGTGCCTCGCGTTTATTGAAGTGCGTTTTCGCAGATCGAATTCCTTTGCTGCAGCAAGCCATACCGTCGATCGCCATAAACAAAAAAAGATTATCCGCACAGCTGCCATGTTCATCGCCAGAAACCGCCGCTTTGCAATGGCAAGCATGCGATTTGATGTCGTCGCCATAGAGGGAAGCGAGCAGCCGTCTATCGAATGGATAGCCGATGCCTTTCGCCCAAATGACTCAACCCTGTAGCAACATACTGTTAGAATCCCCCAAACTGGGACTAGAACGGAGCAAGCATGGATCCTGTTACCCGAGTCCGCGAACACTTTGCTGAAAGCATCTCAACCAAGCAGGTCGCCGCGGAGCAGATCGCTGAAAGTATTGCCGCGGCCGGACAACTTTTGAGTAGCGCGCTACTCAATGACGGCAAGATCTTAAGCTGCGGCAACGGTGGATCCGCTGCTGATGCGCAGCACTTCTCATCTGAACTTTTGAATCGATTTGAAAAGGAGCGACCCGGTCTCCCAGCCATGGCGCTCACGACAGACAGCTCGACGCTTACGTCAATTTCCAACGACTACGCTTACGAGGAAATATTCTCGAAACAAGTACGAGCATTAGGCAAGCCGCAAGATGTCCTGCTTGGAATCTCGACCTCAGGAAATTCAGAAAATGTCATCCGCGCATTTGCTGCAGCACACGAGCGCGGCATGAAAGTGGTTGCATTAAGCGGCCGGGACGGCGGCAGAATGGCAGATATCTTCCAACCGGGCGATGTTGAAATCCGAGTTCCAGCAACACGAACCGCCAGAATCCAGGAAGTTCACCTAGTGGTCATTCACTGCCTCTGCGACTTGATAGATACAACCCTGCTAGGCGAATAGTCACACAACAGTTTGAGGTGCATCGGAGAGGCGCCAATGCGCGCCTGACAACAATCTTTGCCCGCAAGAATCAGAAGAGCAAAAACGCCAGGAAATCGAGTCCTACTTAACCAGCGTCAAGTGCGGACGCGAGCTTATTTCTTCAGCATCTTCTGCCGCACTAACCGGTTCAATATGCTCGGCGGTTTCTGCATCATGCGAGAAGATCATCCCCTGACCGGTTTCTCTGGCATAGATACCGAGTACTGATCGCATTGGTACCCAAACGTCGAAAGCAACACCGCTGAAGCGGGCGCGAAAACTGACAGCATCATTTGTCAGTTTCAGATTATGCGCAGCCGATTCGCTGATGTTAAGAATGATCTTGCCATCTTTTACGTGTTCCGGCGGAACCGTAACACCGTCGACCGACGTATCAACAACGATATGCGGCGTATGTGAGTTGTCAGCCATCCATTCGTGCATTGCACGAATGAGATATGGACGTTTAGAGCGATTAACGTTATTCACAAATATTCTAATTTTTTCTACGGTAGACCCAGTTTACCATTGTTTTTCGCAGCAGCTTTGCAACTTAACTTAAGGCAACAAATCTGCTGTATCAGATTACAAGCGCATTTCTCGCTCAAGTTCCGTCATGCTCTCCTGGAATGAGCGTCGCGCGAATACCCTGTCCATGTAGCCCTCAATCGCCTCTGCATTCTTGCCAAGATCGATGCCATATACCGGCAATCGCCACAGCAGCGGGGCAATAGTGCAATCGACCAGTGAAAACTCTTCACTTAGAAAATACGGTCGCGCACCGAATAACTCAGAGCTTTGCAAAATACTCTCGCGCAAAACCTTGCGCGCTTTGCTGCCGAGTTTGCCGTCAGGACTGGTCTCCGCTTCTTCTGCGATTGCATACCAATCGGTCTCAATACGAAACAGCGCCAGGCGGAATTGCGCCCGGGTAACCGGATCGACTGGCATCAGTGGTGGATGCGGAAAACGTTCATCCAGGTATTCCACGATGACGCGCGAGTCGTACAACGTGAGGTCGCGATCAACCAGCGTTGGTACCGAGTGGTAGGGATTGAGATCCATCAAGTCTTCTGGCAAATCGGGGCCCAGAACCTCCGTGATCTCGATATTGATATTCTTCTCAGCGAGAACCAGCCGAGTGCGATGGCTGTGGATATCAGTCGGTCGCGAAAATAGCGTCATTACTGAACGCCGGTTGGCTATTACTGCCATTATTTTACATCCTTCCAGATTTGTTTTTTGAGCATACGTGCGATGACGTAGAAAAAGATCAGGAACATCAACACCCAGACACCTAGCTTACGGCGGTCTGAGCGAATTGGTTCCGCGATATACGCCAGGAAATTTACTGTGTCGCGAACGAAATCATCATAGTCTTCTGAGTCCAGAGAGCCGGGAATAATTTGCTCGAACCCTTCGAACGCTCGGCTTACGGAACCGTCATCATTAGTTTGGTCCACGTAGTGTGCTACCTGATAGCCCTGCAATTCCCACAACACGTGCGGCATGCTGGTGCCTTCCAGCACGGCATTATCGACTCCCGTTGGACTTCCCGCCGAAACGTAGAAACTCTTGAGAAAATTATAAATGTAATCAGAACCTTTGGAGCGCGCCATCAATGACAGATCTGGCGGCGCTTTGCCGTACCAACGCGCTGCATCTACAGCCGGCATTGCCGCCTGAATAGTCTCGAAAGTCTTCTCAGCGTTGAACATCAGATTGTCGACCAACTGCTCATCCGACAGATCAAGATCTTTGCCAATCGTGTTATAGCGCACGTACTGCGCAGAGTGGCAACCGGAACAATAATTCATGAAATTTGCAGCGCCGCGCTGCAATGAATTGATATTGTCCGGATCAATTCCGGAAGACTCGAGATCCGCTCCACCGCCTGCCGCGAACACGGGTGTCGCCAGGAATAAGGCGGCAACAGCACACAAATCAGGGATTTTTCTCATCTTACGCAGATACACTTTAATCATGATAAACCACCCTGTCCGGTACCGGCTTCGTTTTGTCGATAGTGGTGTAATACGGCATCAGCAAGAAGAAGGCGAAGTAAAGAACAGAGAATATCCGCGCGGCCATGACGTATATGCCTTCTGCCGGTTGCACACCCAGCCAACCCAGAGAAAGGAAGGTAATCACAAAGATGCTCAGAGCCGACTTGTAGATCCAGCCGCGATAGCGAATCGATTTGACTCTCGCCTTATCCAGCCATGGCAGGAACAGCGGCAGGATTACTGACATGCCGAAGAGTATGAATCCCCAAAGCTTATCTGGAACGGCCCGCAGGATCGCGTAAAACGGCGTGAAGTACCACACAGGAGCAATGTGCTCCGGCGTTGCAGTCAAATTCGCCGGTTCGAAATTGGCATGCTCCAGAAAATAGCCGCCCATCTCCGGCGCGAAAAAGACCACCGCGCTGAAGATCATCAGAAAAACAATTATCGCAACAAGGTCCTTTGACGTGTGGTACGGGTGAAACGCCACGCCATCCAGAGGAACGCCATCCGCACCCTTGTTATTTTTTATTTCAACACCGTCAGGATTGTTCGAACCCACCTCATGCAAAGCAACAATGTGTACGAATACCAGTCCGACCAAAGCTAATGGCAAAGCGATAACGTGCAAAGCAAAGAAGCGATTCAGCGTGATATCCGAGATCGAATAGTCACCGCGAATAATCTCGACTAGCGCGTCGCCAACCCAGGGAATCGCGCCGAATAAGGAAATAATTACCTGCGCACCCCAATAGGACATTTGCCCCCACGGCAACAAATAGCCGGCGAATGCTTCAGCCATTAGCACCAGGAATATCAGCATGCCGATAATCCAGATAAGTTCACGTGGCTTTTTATATGAGCCGTACAACATGGCGCGGAACATATGCAGATAGACGACGATAAAGAAGAATGACGCACCGGTTGAATGCATATAGCGAATCAGCCAACCCCACTCAACATCGCGCATGATGTATTCAACAGATGCAAACGCTTCTGCCGCCGACGGCTTGTAGTTCATGGTGAGAAAAATGCCGGTCACAAGCTGAATAACCAGGACAACCATCGCTAATACGCCAAACACATACCAAATATTGAAATTCTTCGATGCGTAATATTCTGTCACGTGGTAGCGCATCGTCTCCGTAAAGGGGAAACGGTCATCGATCCATTTCATGAACCCGCCTTTTGGCGTGCCTACTTCGGCTTCTATTCTCGACATTATGCTGCTCCCGTATCCTGACCGATTAGAATCAGGTCATCCCTGACAAAGCGGTGCGGCGGAACCCGCAAGTTAGTCGGTGCCGGAACGCCTTTATAGACGCGACCGGCAAGGTCAAATTTTGAACCGTGGCAAGGACAGAAAAAGCCACCGCCCCAACCTTCTGCCGGGCGCACCTCAAAATCTTCAATCGGTGCGCAACCCAGATGGGTGCAGGAACCTTCGACGACCAGGTATTCCGGTCGCACCGACCGTGTCGCATTCGCGGCATAGTCGGGTTGCTGATCCAGAACTTCTGAATTCGGGTCTTTAAACTCGTCTGCTGACAACGGATCCTGAGCAAGCATCTCTTCTGTCCGTCGCAAAACGAACACAAGTTTGCCGCGCCACAAGACACGTATCATTTCACCACCTTGTAGCGATCCGATCGGCACTTCGACCGGCGCACCCAAAGCTTGTGCGCGGGCACTCGGCTTCAGCGATGAAATAAACGGAATAGCAACCAGACCAGCGCCGGCAACACCGGTGACAGCGGTCGCTACAGTAAGAAAATGACGCCTATTTCGATCAAGGTCGTCTTCGTTCATCAGGCACTCCCATACGCCGTTCTCTGAACGGCCTCAATTACAGCGCTTTTTATTGCTTAATTTTGATTCTCAAAGATTTGCAGCAGACTCGGTTTGCCGTCAGGATGACGCTTGCCCCGGGGCTCGATGCGGAACCACGGCATATTATACACGGGGCGTGTTGATTTTGGATAGAGGGTAACAAGGACATCGATTGGCTAGCATGAAGTCAGCACTTATTTTCCTGTTGCAGTCGATTGTCGTTGGGCTGGCAGTCGCGTTTCTGGTCGTGCTCGTGCGACCCGATCTTATGCCTAATATGGGCGGCGCGCTGCAACCAGCCAGTTATGCGGACGCAGTCGACCTGAGTTCGGCCTCGGTCGCCAATATCTATACCAAAAGATTGGTACAGGATGAAGGTTCTGAGGCACCTGAGGGCCGATTTCGGGTCGACACCAGCTTTGCATCAGCGGTAATTATTGATCCTGAAGGCTTTCTCGTCACCAATTACCATGTCGTAGCGACTGCTGCGGAGATCCGCGTGCAGCTCAGTGATGGGCGCATCACCGAGCCAGTGACGGTTGGCGTGGACGCTGAAACCGATCTGGCCTTGCTAAAAGTGGATCTTGGCACTCTGCCAGCGATCAGCATCGGTCGATCTGATAGTTTGCGGATCGGCGATGTGGTCCTGGCAATCGGCAACCCCTATGGATTAACGACCTCCGTCACTCAGGGCATTGTTAGCGCCATCGGCCGAGGCCTCCTCAACCTGGTGACGTTCGAGAACTTCATACAGACCGACGCGGCTATTAATGCGGGTAATTCCGGCGGCGCTTTGATCAATAGCCGCGGCGAGTTGGTGGGAATAAATACAGCCGTATTGGCCCAGGACCCAGGCACTGAGGGCATTGGCTTTGCGATTCCTGTCGATCTGGTGCGTGGCGTGGTCGATCAAATCAAATTAAACGGTCGCGTCATCCGCGGTTACATGGGTCTATTGCCCGACGACTTGACCAAATCTGAACGCACCGCAATGGGGATTGAAAGCGGTAATGGAATTTTGTTGACGGCGGTTTACGCGGGTGGACCGGCGGCACTAGCGGACTTACAGGTCGGCGACGTTATCCTCGAAATGAACGGTGAACCGGTATTTTCGCAGCGTCAGGCGCTACTGATTTCCGCCAGCACGAACCCCGGCGAAACTGTTGATGTGGTCGGATTGCGCGACGGTGTTCGTTTTGCTGCCACGGTCACTGCCGCGGAAAGACCTGAAGATCCCAGATAGGCGTTCAGCGGGCGCTGCGGCGCGAAACCTCGCTATCCGACCCTGCGGATCAACGCCCCTAACTGACTCAGTTTCTCCTCGATTCGCTCATAACCACGATCGACATGATAGATCCGATCAACCAGCGTCGCGCCCTTTGCAGCCAGCCCCGCCAGCACCAAACCCGCGGATGCGCGCAGATCGGTCGCCATGACCGGCGCAGCATTGAGCTCGTCAGTACCGGTCAGAATCGCAGTGTTGCCTTCAATTTGAATATCGGCTCCCATGCGCTGCATTTCGAGCAAGTGCTGAAAGCGATTCTCGAAGACGGTCTCGGTAACGGTCGCTACCCCGTCAGCAATAGCGTTCAGGGCGCAAAACTGGGCCTGCATATCAGTTGGAAACGCCGGGTACGGCGCGGTCCGAACATCGACCGATGTGGGTCGTCTGCCGCGCATGTCGATGTCTATCCAGTCGTCACCGGCTTCAATTGTGGCACCGGCTTCTCGTAACTTGATAAGCACAGCCTCCAGCGTATCCGGTGCGGTATTCAGCGCCCGAACACGGCCACCGGTCATGGCGGCGGCCACCAGGTAGGTACCTGTTTCGATACGATCAGGAAGCACAGAGTATTGCGTACCGCCGAGGCTTTCTACGCCCTGTACCGTTAGCGTACTGCTGCCAATACCGTCGATTCTGGCACCCAACCCGAGCAAGAAATTCGCGAGGTCGGACACTTCCGGTTCGCGCGCGGCATTTTCAAGCACTGTTTCGCCGTCCGCGAGTGCAGCAGCCATCAGGAGATTTTCCGTGCCGGTCACCGTCACGGTATCGAACACGATATGCGCCCCTTTGAGGCGCTCAGCACGAGCCTTGATGAAACCGTTTTGAACAACGACGTCTGCGCCCATCGCCTGCAAGCCGGCGACGTGCAGATTGACCGGTCGTGCGCCGATGGCGCAGCCGCCCGGCAACGACACGTCAGCCTCACCAAATCGCGCTAGCAGCGGGCCTAGCACCAGGATCGAAGCGCGCATCGTCTTCACCAAGTCGTAGGGCGCTTCCAGACTGCTTACATCGCTGGCATCGATCTCGACTGTCATATGTTCGTCAACGGTGACCTGAACGCCCATCATTTGTAGCAGCGAAAGCATGGTCGTGACGTCTTTCAAATGCGGCACGTTACTTAAAATAACTTTTTCTGTGGCGAGCAGAGTGCCTGCCAAAATAGGAAGTGCGGCATTTTTGGCGCCCGATATCGTCACATTGCCTGACAGCGTCGCTCCACCCTCAATTAGTAACTTATCCAACTCTCACGCCCCACCGCCCTGCTCGCGCCATTCATCCGGCGTCAAGGCGGTTATTGAAAGCGCGTGAATCTCGTTGCCTACCAGCGTGCCCAGCGTTTGGTAAATCAGCTGGTGCCGCGCCAGCAAACGAAGACCTTCGAATTCCGCCGCAACCACCAGGCTTGCAAAATGTGTGTTGTCATCGCTCTCAACTTTGACGATGGCATTCTCGAATCCGGCCTCAATTAGGGGGCTTATTTCAGCTGCGTTCATAATATGAATTATCTTTTGTTGTTGGCCTGCACACCGTGCACAGACCCTGGCGGGCGGGCGCAGTTTAACCGTAATTTACGCGGCTTCCCAACGTTGCCCCATGATTGTGTATTATACCCGCCCCGTGACCATGGGCAGGCCCTGACCCAGCGCCGTGTACCGGTCGCAAACCACTTGATACGATGGTTTATGATTAGCGATAGTTTGATGTCAAATATCGGTTTCGTAGTAGCCGGACTGGTGCTCCTAATTTGGGGCGCAGACAGATTTGTGCACGGCGCCGCCGCCGCCGCGCGCAATTTGGGCATCGCGCCGTTGCTGATTGGCCTAACCGTGGTTGCGTTCGCCACTTCGGCACCCGAGATTCTTGTCGCAGTCGTCGCTGCGTTGCAAGGCGAGCCAGACCTCGCTTTCGGCAATGCCATTGGCTCGAATATCGTCAATATTGGTCTCGTACTGGGTTTCACCGCGATAATCAGGCCAATCCCGCTTGAGTCTGACACCTTGCGCCGCGAGATGCCGGCACTGCTGGCCGTTTCGCTGCTAACCGTGTCACTGTTTCTGGATACTTTTCTAAGCCGCATCGATGGCGTTGTCATGCTGGCGGGGCTCATTATTGTGATGTTTTGGCTGGTCCGGCTTGGCATCCGGTCCGCCGAGAATGACCCGATCAAGATGGACTATGAGGCAGAGATACCCACGGATGTCGGCACAAAGGCTGCGGTCATTTGGCTGCTGGTCGGTCTAGGGTCCCTACTCCTTGGCGCTGACTGGCTCGTCGATGGCTCGGTCGGTATTGCGCAAAAGCTCGGCGTCAGCGAGATTGTTATTGGTGTCACGATAGTTGCTTTCGGCACCAGCGTTCCCGAGCTCGCGGTATCGTTGACAAGTGCGCTGAGACGCGAGTACGGCCTCGCAATCGGCAATATTGTCGGCTCAAACATTTTCAATCTTCTCGCTGTAATAGGCGTCGCTGCGACTATCCAGCCCGCTGCTTTGGCACCCACCGTATTGTCACTGCACATTTTCGTCATGGTTGCATTTACGCTGGTACTGTTCGCCATGACCCACGATTATGATGGCAAGGCGAAACTAACGCGCCTCGAGGGCTGTGCACTGCTGATTGCCTACCTTGCGTACCAGTCCTACGTCATAACTCAAAACATATAGAATAGGTTGAGAATTTCCCTGAGGGTGACCTTTGCCTGACAATCTGACAAATGACGAACTATTGGCGCTGGCCGCCAATGTGCTCGAAATAGAAGCACGGGCTATCGATGCGCTGGCCGCTCGTCTCAATGATGACTTCGTTGCCGCCTGCGACCTGTGTTTGCAAACCGCAGGGCGAGTCGTGGTGACTGGCATGGGCAAATCCGGACATGTCAGCAACAAGATCGCAGCCACGCTGGCATCTACTGGAACGCCTGCATTCTTCATGCACCCCGCTGAGGCCGGCCACGGTGACCTCGGCATGATTACCAGTCAGGATCTGCTGCTCGCCATTTCCTACAGCGGTGAGACCGCTGAAGTCGTCACCATTTTGCCCGTAGTAAAACGTATTGGTGCCAAGTTGCTGTCGATAACAGGCGATCCACAATCCACTATGGCGCTGGCCGCTGATGCACACCTCGACATCAGCGTCGCAGAAGAAGCATGTCCACTAAATCTCGCGCCAACGGCAAGTACCACAGCGACGCTCGCGATGGGCGATGCGTTGGCAGTCGCTTTGCTCAAGAGTCGCGGATTCACGGCAGACGATTTTGCCCGTTCTCATCCCAGCGGCAGCCTTGGCAAGCGTCTGCTGTTACGTGTGTCTGACATAATGCGCAGCGGCGAACGCATGCCAGCCGTTACAGCCAACGTTAGTTTGCGTGATGGCCTTATGGAGATGACCGATAAGGGACTTGGAATGACGGCGATCGTCGATGAAAAGCAGACACTTCTCGGCATATTTACTGACGGCGATCTTCGTCGCTCGCTCGATAGTGGCGCGGATATCCATACAACCAGAATCAGCGACGTTATGCATAGTGACTGCACGACCATCACAGCGGGTATTCTGGCAGCAGAGGCGATGCATATTCTTGAGCAAAACAAGATCACCTCGCTGCTGGTTGTCGATGACGACAAAAAACTTATAGGCGCATTAAATATACATGACCTGTTTAGAGAAGGCTTGAAGTGAGCACTATCAACTTAGCTGACATTCGCCTGGTCGCGTTTGACGTCGACGGCGTTTTTACAGATGGCCGTTTCTACCTCTCGGATGATGGCATTGAAAGCAAAGCGTTTCATACGCAGGATGGCTTTGGCATCCGGCAGCTCCTGAGAGCCGGCATTGAGATTGCTGTCATCAGCGGTCGCAGCTCCGCGGCCGTTGCGGCTCGCATGGCTGAACTCAAGGTTGCGCACGTTGTCCAAGGATGTGGAGACAAAGTCGCAGCCCTCGACAAGATCGCTGTGTCGCTTGGCATAAGCGTAGCCGATTGCGCCTACGTCGGTGACGACGTTCCCGATTTGGCGCTATTGAAGCATGTCGGCTATGCGATCGCCGTTGCGAATGCGGTACCGGCCGTGCATGCGCAATGCGATTATTCAACAGCCGCAGGCGGCGGCAGCGGCGCTGTTCGAGAAGTTTGTGAACTTGTACTCGCTGCCAGAGCTAAGCGCAGTTAATGAGTCCGCGCACTATCTCTATTATTGTTCTGCTGTTATTCGGCGTAGCCGGAAGCTGGTATTTGGCACGTCCCCATTCTTCGCCCGGTGCGGATCTATTCCCGTTTGATCCGACTCATCGCGGCTACTACCTAAAGAATGCGCGCATTCTGGGAACCGGCGAAGACGGCGCTTTGTTGTACGAAATCGAAGCGCAGGATGCCGAGCAACGAGAAGATAAGCGCATCGAATTTTCAAATGTCCGAATCCGCTACTCGCCGGCGCGGCAGGTGCCGTGGGTGGTCAACGCCGACGAGGCAACACTGCATTCAGGCGATCCTTTGATAACGCTCCGCGGCCACGTGCAAATAATCAACAGCGGCAAGGATGACGAGGGCGACACAGAAATCCGCACACAGATTCTGCAGCTCAATCCAGAGTTATTTGTCGCCGAAACGGATGCGCGGGTACAAATTCGATTTGGCGCCCGCAGCGTCACCGCGACGGGCATGCTAGCATCTCTGGACGATGACAAGATTGAACTCAAAGCCAATGTTCGCGGTAAAATTGCTCCGTAAGATGAGGCGTGAAATGCGAACGATTTTGCAACTGTCCGCGATGGTCTTCGTGTTGCAAATTCAAACTGCGCATGCACAAGAGACGGACCTCGATTTGCGGCGACTGCCGTGGGATATCGTTTCCGAAACCATGGATTTCGATGGCAAGACCTCAACCGTCATTTACACCGGCTTGCGGTTTTCCCAGGGTAGCGTTTCCATCGAAGCCGATGAGGGCCGTGCGACCAGCCTGGCACAGAAAACCAGCATTTGGAATTTTTCCGGTAACGTAGTCATCGATGTCGACAACGGTCATATCAGTTGCGATTCGGCCACGTTGCAATTCGAAGGAAACATTCTCAGCACAGCTACTGTGAACGGCGTACCAGCCACCTTCGAATTAACTCGAATAGGCGGCGATGATGTAACAAACGCTGAAGCGAAGTTGCTCAACTACGACCTCAAACGCGGCATCATAGAATTCTCTGGCGATGCTGTCATCAGTGAAGCCGGTAATCGAATTTCGGCCAACAGTTTGATTTACAACATCGCTGAGCGGCGCATTAACGCTGATGCCAGGGATGAGGACGATGATCGCGTTCGCATTATCTACACACCAACCGATGAAGAAGTTGACGGTCTCGCTCAGGAAGTAGAGGAACAAGTCGAAACTCCATGAGCATTCTAAGCGTTCAAGATATATCCAAACGCTACAAGTCCCGGCAGGTAGTGAAAAGCCTGACCTTGGAAATAAAGAGCGGTGAAGTCGTAGGGCTGCTAGGGCCTAATGGTGCTGGCAAAACTACCGCGTTCTACATGATCGTCGGCCTCATTGCGGCAGACGGCGGCAATATACTGCTCGATGGCCAGGACCTCACTGCCAAGCCGATGCACGTGCGCTCCAAGCTCGGTTTGGGCTACCTTCCTCAGGAAGCGTCAATTTTTCGCAAATTATCCGTTGAGCAGAATATTCTCGCAATTCTTGAAAATAGAACGGACCTAGATCGGGCCGGGCGCGAGCAAGAGCTCGAGACCTTGCTGGATGAACTGCACGTTGGTCATGTCAGGAGCAGCCTCGGTATTAGCCTTTCCGGCGGTGAACGCCGACGTGTAGAAATCGCCCGTGCGTTAGCCGCCGACCCACTCTTCGTGCTGCTGGATGAACCATTCGCAGGCGTCGACCCAATTTCCGTACTCGACATTCAGCGCATTATCAGACATCTGTGTGAACGCGGAATCGGCGTTCTCATCACTGATCACAATGTTCGAGAAACACTCGGCATCTGTGGGCATGCTTATATACTGAGCGACGGCAGTCTTATCGCCGCGGGATCACCTGAAGAAATATTAGAGAATCAGCACGTTCGAGAAGTGTATCTCGGACAAGAGTTTAAACTCTGAGGCATAGTGCAGCAGAGTATGGCTGGCGCAATGGGCAGCAGCCAAATGAGTAACAGTGTTCGATGCTAAAACCTTCGTTGCAGCTAAAACTTGGCCAATCATTAACGATGACGCCACAACTACAACAGGCTATTCGCCTGTTGCAGCTGCCTATTCTCGATCTGAACGCTGAGATTCAGGAAGCGCTCGAAGAAAACATCATGCTCGAGATGGAGGATCTGCCTGACGTTCCCCGCACCAATGCAGAATCCACCGCTGAAATCGAGACTATTAAGTCTGATGAGCAATGGGAATCGCGCGCCATCGAACGATCGCAAGACAGTGGCTGGAACGGCGAAGGTCGGCCTGTTAGTGAGTTTGCAGATGAATCCCGTGAAAGCCTGCATGAACACTTGTATTGGCAACTGGAAATAGAAAACTTTAGCGCCCGTGAGGCACTCATCGGCGAGGCACTGGTCGATTCCATTAATGATGATGGCTACCTGATTGGCGAACTGGATGACATCGTTGCTGGTCTTGACGAACAGCCACCGATTTCGCCCGAAGAAGTAGAAAGCACTCTCCTCAAAGTACAACGACTCGACCCTGTCGGCGTCGGTGCGCGATCTTTGTCAGAGTGCATTGCAAGGCAAATTGAGCAACTGGATCCGGGTACGCCCGGCCTGAAGTTGGCACTGGAGATTGCCACCGGCCACCTCGACCTTGTAGCGAGCCGAGATTACGGCGAGATGCGCCGTAGCCTGCGAACTTCGGAGGATAATCTTCATGAAGCAGTAGCTCTGGTGCGTGCCTGCAACCCCAAGCCCGGCCTCGCCGTTAGTCCGGCTGCAGCGCAGTATGTCATTCCGGATGTATTCGTCCGCAAGATCGACAATCGCTGGCAAGTTGAGGTTAGCTCAACCGGTGTACCACGACTGTCGGTTAATCAGCAGTACGCCAAGTTACTTCACGGCAGCAGTGAACATGCCGTACTCAAGACGCAACTGCAGGAAGCACGCTGGTTGATTCGCAGCCTCGAGATTCGCAACGAAACTTTATTTAAGGTGGCGAGCAGTATCGTCACACGCCAAACTAATTTCCTGGAACTCGGCGATGAGGCGATGAAACCGATGATCCTGAGAGATATAGCGGAAGAAATTGGCATGCACGAATCAACCATCTCGCGCGTCACCACTAACAAGTACATGCATACGCCGCGTGGCGTCTTTGAGTTCAAATACTTTTTTTCCAGCCATTTGTCCTCGGACAGCGGCGAAGACCAATCTTCGACTTCGGTTCGCGCAAAAATCAAGAAGTTGATCGGCACCGAGAATCCGGCGAAACCGCTAAGTGACAGCAAGATAACGAACTTACTCAAGGACGGCGGAATTACAGTTGCCAGAAGGACGGTCGCCAAGTACCGTGAAGCTATGAATATCCCATCGTCCAGCGACCGAAGAGTTCGCGAGACACGCTAACAGGAGGTAACACTCAAGATCGCTATTTCAATCCAAAGGGGACCGCATAAACACACCAACTGGAGACAACTATGCAATTGAATGTTTCAGGCCATCACCTTGAAGTAACGGATTCACTGCGCGAATATGTCGAATCTAAAATGAAGAAAACAGCTCGTCACTTTGACCTCGTGTCTGACGTCCAATGTATCCTGACCGTCGAGAAGCTCCGGCATAAAGCAGAGGCAACTGTCCACGTAAATGGTGGTACGATCTACGCTGACAATACGGAAGGGGATATGTACGCTGCGATTGATGGTCTTGTAGACAAGCTTGAAAGGCGAGTTAGAAAATACAAAGAAAAACTCGTCGATCACCACGCTAAAGACAAAGTGAAAATAAGAAACGCCTAATGCTGCACGCGATTTGTGCGGTAATCTGGCCGCACAAATCGCCGCAACCTAGAAACCCCTATGTTCCTTGAAGACATCATTATGCCGGATGGCGTGTTATGTAACGCTACCGCCCGAAGCAAGAAACATTGCCTGGAAATATTGAGCGAGCTGCTGGTCCGCTCCGTTCCGGGTATCGCCAGCGAATCCACCTTTGGTTGTCTCAACGACCGCGAGCGCCTCGGCTGCACGGGCTTGAACAGAGGAGTTGCCTTTCCACATTGTCGCGTTGAAGGACTAAACGAGTGTCATGCAGCGCTAATAAAACTCTCGGAACCGGTCGAATTTGATGCCGCCGATGGCGAACCGGTCGACATCGTATTCGGCATGATGCTGCCAACTGAACTCAATGAAGAGCATCACGCCGCCATCAAGATGATTACCCGGATATTGGCCGACGAAGGCCTGCGCTCACGACTGCGCAGTGCAAACTCAAGCAATGCTCTTTTCGACGCTTTGCTCAACGGCTCCGATCTACTGGCACCCAATCCTGCGCGCCTCGCGCAGAGTTCCTGACTTACGCAGTTTCATGCACCGATAATCATGTCCAGAGAACTCCGACTGATTATCGTCAGCGGCCTGTCAGGGTCGGGAAAGTCGGTTGCACTTCACGTTCTCGAGGACCTCGGCTACTACTGCATCGATAACCTGCCAGCCGCGCTGTTGAAATCGGCGGTGCACGAGGCACATTCGAAACAGGGTTCAGCCGCCGAACTACTCGCTGTCGGTGTTGATGCCCGAAATCGGCCGCAGGATCTAGAATCGTTACCGGGACTCGTGACGGACCTTAAAGAACAAGGCGTACGCACCGATATTATCTTTCTTGACGCGACCGATGAAGTATTGCTGCAGCGCTATAGTGAATCGCGCCGCCGACACCCGCTGGCACACCAGGGCGCTGAATTGCGCAAGGCGATCGAAACCGAAAGAGAAATTCTCACGCAGATCAATGATGCCGCCGACCTGATAATTGATACCTCCACCAGCAGTATTTACGAACTCGCTGATGTCCTGCGTGAACGAGTCGATCGCAGACAGCATAATTCGCTTTCTGTACTCATTGAGTCTTTTGGATACAAGTACCGTATTCCAGCTGATGCCGATTTCGTTTTTGACATGCGTTGTTTGCCGAACCCGTACTGGACTATCGAGCTACGCGGATTGACAGGACTCGATGACGAGGTAGTTGAATTTCTCAATGCGCAGGAAATGTTCATCGCCATGTATGATGACATTGCGGCCTTTCTCGATCGTTGGATACCGCGATTCGAGGACGCCCACCGCGGCTACCTGACTATTGCAATCGGTTGCACCGGTGGGCAACACCGCTCAGTGTGTATGGCGGAAAAACTTGCCGCGGTTTTGCGTGTAAAGAACAGCTCAGTTCTTACGCGGCACAACAGCTTGCCGCAGCTCCGGAATCACTCTAACTAAGCTGCTAGACTCCGATCGCATGGACGTTCGCGAGCAAATAACCGACCCCCTGGAGCAATTACGGCAGCAGCTGGATGCTGGTGGTATGCGTCCTGCGCGAATCATGATCAATAGCCTGCATCCCTCCGAACTGGCCCGCCTGCTCGAGTCACTACCACTCAAGAAGCGCGCCATGGTATGGGAAATTGTCAACCCGGAACTTCAGGGTGACGTTCTCGTCGAGGTTTCCGATGAGGTTCGCGATGGCCTCCTCGAGGGTATGCCGACCGAAGAGTTAATCGCCGCGACCGAAGGCATGGAGGTCGATGATCTCGCCGATCTCCTGATCGACCTTCCCGAAGCAGTCACCCAGGAGGTCTTGCAATCGCTCAACATGCAGGACCAGGAACGGCTCCAGCAAGTACTGGCCTATAATGAGGAAAGTGCCGGCGGATTAATGAACGTCGACATAGTTACGGTGCGCCCCGACGTTTCGCTCGAAGTGGTCAGCCGTTACTTACGTTTCGTCGGCAAGATTCCGGACGGCACCGATTCGATATTTGTTGTCAGCAGAGGCAACAACTACATCGGCTCATTGTATTTATCCCGATTGCTAACCAATGATCCCGACGAATTGGTGGCAAATATCATGTCAACAGACGTCATGCCGATCCCCGCAAATACTCCCTCGTCACAAGTCGTCTGGGAATTCGAAAATCACGACCTGCTATCGGCTCCAGTTGTTGATGATGAGTTTCGGGTCTTAGGCCGTATTACCGTTGATGATGTCGTCGATGTCATTCGTGACGAAGCAGAACACTCCCTGATGAGTGCTGCCGGCCTTGACGAAGAAGACGACATGTTTGCACCGGTTGTAAAGAGCGCCCTGCGCCGCGCAATCTGGCTCGGCGTAAACTTGTGCACAGCATTTGTCGCAGCCGCCGTTGTCGACATGTTTCAGACGACGGTCGACAAGATCGTGTTGTTAGCGGTGCTGATGCCTGTTGTGCCAAGCATGGGCGGTGTCGCCGGAACACAGTCGCTAACAATAATTACGCGCGCGATCGCCCTGGGTCAGATCAACAAAGACAACGCAATCGGAATTTTGCGCAAGGAACTGCTGGTTGGCATCTTAAATGGCTTAGGTTGGGCCATTGTTGTTTCAATGGTGACTTACTGGTGGTTCAACGAGTGGCGCATCGGCGCCATCATCGGTGCCGCGATGATAATCAATCTGATCATCGCTGCGCTTGCCGGTTTTAGCATTCCTTTGATACTAAAACGCCTCAACGTGGATCCAGCTTTGGCTGGCGGTGTCGTGCTGACAACAGTGACCGACGTCATCGGTTACTCGGCTTTTCTCGGTCTTGGCGCAGCATTTTTGTTGTAGTGGGACTTTGACGGCTGCAATTCGCTAAGCATCGTCGGCGCGAAACGCACTCAGGTCCTTCTTAATCCATTCCGGCGCGAAAAGACGAGGCACCTCATCGCCGCTTACAAATGCGAGCAGCTCATCCTTAATCTTCATTGCGTCGCGATACCCCAGCGCAATCAACTCGCGCGTGTAGGCACGCTCGAACAGCAGGAAACTTAGGAGTCGGTTTTGACCCGGCCCTTTTCCACTGACTCCGCGCAGCAACGCCCGGATCGCGAACGGCAGTTCCTGTCGATGGCGAGCCGCAATTTCTCGCAGGTCTTCGCTCGGTACAACCAGCATGGTATCAATCGGTCGCACGTTCTTTAGTGCACCGCTACGTATATCCTCTGGGACTGCATCAATTAGATCGTTAATTCGCGTAATTCGCTCCAGATCCGAATACAGTCCGTCCATAAACAAGGTATCCAGCATATAGCCCGCGATCTGCCCCAGGCTGGGCGAAGTTGGCAATGTCGAAGACACGGGGTCACCGGTTTCATCGCGTATGCCTATCACCAATATCCTGTCCGCGCCCAAATGCACAGCAGGACTCAAGGGTGTTGCCTGGCGCATCGCGCCGTCGCCAAAGAATTCGTTGCCGATCGGTTGTGGTGGAAAAATTAACGGCACCGCGATACTTGCCATCAAGTGATCGAGATTCAAATCGACGCTCTTGCCAAGGCGTCGCGTGCGTTCCCAATCCTGCAATTCATCCGCGCCCTCAAAAAAGGACGTAGATCGGGCGGACTGATATCCCGCAGCCGTAACAGCCACTGCGCCGAGGTCGCCTCGTTCAATGGCATCCCTGATGCGTGGAAAATGCACGTTGTTGCTTAATAGCTCCCGCAACGGGGAATTGTCCAGCAAGGACCTGGGCGCGCCGACCAGCCAACCACCAAGGACGATCGATGAAAACCAGTGCAGACTGCTTTTGAGCATTGTCAGGCGGTCCGTCTTGTATACCTGGTAGCAGCGGAAATTCGCCCAGACATGCTCAAGCTCAGCGACCGCTGTGCGAAAGTGCTGCGCTTTTGATGCGAGCACAACCGAATTGACGGCCCCCGCCGAGGTGCCGCTGATTACGGAGAATGGATTCGCGTTTTTTCTTGGCATCACCTCTGCCAGCGCTTTCAGAACGCCAACCTGAAACGCGCCACGCGCGCCGCCGCCAGGAAGCACCAAGGCCGTTTTGATTGAGTCAGATCGATTGTTCATAAATTTCGAGTTTTTTTTGCCGTACGCCCGAAGCGGGGCGTATTATAACGCCACTGCAAAGACAGGAATGGCTACAAGTCGCCATTCCTGCACTTATGGACCCCTGTCATGAAACGTTTTATTACATCAAGCGCAGCCCTGCTCACTGCAATCCTGGCTGTTTTTGCGTTTACCTCGATCGGAATAGCCAATGAGCAACCCGTTGTTGGTGGCCCGGCCCCCGAATTTGAGCTTTCCGATCAGGATGGCAATCTGCACTCGCTTGAGGACTACCGCAATCAATGGATCATCTTGTATTTTTACCCCAAAGACGAGACTCCTGGCTGCACGACAGAGGCCTGCGATTTCCGCGACAATATTTTTGCATTTCGTGATATCGGTGCACAAATACTGGGTGTCAGCCTAGATGACGTAGCGTCGCACAAGGCGTTTTCCGAGAAACACGGATTACCGTTTCCCCTGCTTGCAGATACCACTGGCGAAACCGCAGCCGCCTATGGCGTCAAGACTCGGATGTTTGGTATGACGTTGGCTAAGCGACAGACATTCATCATTGCTCCGGACGGCAGCATCGCCAAGCATTACGTGTCAGTGGATCCGGACAAACATTCTGCTCAGGTACTGGCAGATCTTCAGAAACTCGGTGCGAGTTCGTCATGAGGCTAGTGTAGCTCCTTCATTCCCTCATCAAGCCCGGCAATCGTGAGCGGGTACATGCGATCATCCATTAGTTCGCGAACCAATTTGACGGACGGGGTGTAGTCCCAACGAGCCTTCGGTTCGGGGTTCAGCCAAATAGCCTTCGGATACGTATTCAGCAAGCGCTTGATCCATACCGCACCGGGCTCTTCGTTCCAATGCTCAACACTGCCGCCCGCATAGGCAATTTCGTAGGGGCTCATGGTCGCATCACCAACGAATACCAGCTTATAGTCGGACGCATACTTATGTGCGATGTCGAGTGTCGCCGTTTTCTCCGCCTGTCGGCGACGATTATCCTTCCACATACTCTCGTAAATAAAATTGTGGAAGTAAAAATACTCGAGATGTTTGAACTCAGTTCGCGCTGCGGAGAACATTTCCTCACAAATTCGCACGTGATCATCCATTGAACCGCCGATATCGAGGCACAATAAAACTTTCACGGCATTGTGCCGCTCCGGCACCATGCGAATGTCGAGCATTCCGCCATTGCGCGCGGTCTTGTCGATAGTGTCATTGAGATCCAGTTGATCCGCGGCGCCCTCGCGCGCGAACTTTCGTAAGCGACGCAATGCCACTTTGATATTGCGCGTGCCGAGCTCAACGGAATCATCCAGATTGCGATACTCGCGCTTGTCCCAGACCTTGGTCGCGCTGCGATTTCGCGAACCCTGTTGGCCGATGCGTACACCTTCTGGATTGTACCCGTAAGCCCCAAACGGAGAGGTGCCAGCGGTCCCAATCCACTTGCTGCCGCCTTCATGGCGCGAGTCCTGCTCGTCGAGTCGAGCCTGTAGCGCTTTCATCAATTCCTCGAAACCGCCCATGGACTCAATCAGCGCCTTTTCCTCGTCGGACAAGGACAATTCCGCCTGACGTTGCAGCCAGTCTTCTGGAATTTCCTGCATCAAATCCTTTAGTGAATCTTCTACGCCCTTAAAATAGGCAGCGAAGATACGATCAAAGCGATCAAGGTGCGCCTCATCTTTTACCAGAGTCGTTCTTGCCAGAAAGTAGAAATCATCGACGTTGTGGCCGGCAAGGCCTTTCTGCATCGCTTCATGCAAGACCAGCAGCTCGGTGATGGAGGTCTTCATACCTCCATCGCGCAACATGCAGAAAAACGGAATTAGCATCGGTTCAGGGAACTACGATGGATTGTTGCGCCGATCGAGAAACACTAACTGCTCGAACAGGTGCACATCTTGCTCGTTCTTTAATAGAGCGCCATAAAGCGGCGGAATCGCACTGCGTGCGTTTTCGCTACGCAATGCCTCAGGCGGAATGTCTTCGGCCAATAACAACTTTATCCAGTCGAGAAGCTCAGATGTCGATGGCTTTTTCTTTAGGCCGCGAACATCACGCACTTTGTAAAACGCATTCAAAGCTTCCGAAAGCAGCGCTTTCTTTAGACCTGGAAAATGCACATCGACGATCTTTGCCATCGTGTCCTGATCCGGAAATTTGATGTAATGGAAGAAACAACGACGCAGAAATGCGTCCGGTAGCTCTTTCTCATTATTGCTGGTAATAACAATAATCGGTCGATTACGTGCGGAAACCAGCTTCTTCGTCTCGTAGACGAAGAACTCCATTCGATCAAGTTCCTGCAACAGATCATTTGGAAACTCTATATCGGCTTTGTCGATTTCATCGATCAACAAGACAGGCTGTGTCTCAGCCTCAAATGCTTCCCAAACTTTACCGGGCAGGATGTAATTAGCAATATCGTGAACTTTGTCATCACCGAGCTGTGAATCCCTGAGTCTGGCCACCGCGTCGTACTCGTACAGACCCTGCTGAGCCTTGGTGGTTGACTTGATATGCCATTCAAACAATGGCTTGCCCAGAGACTTCGCTACTTCGATGGCCAGTTGCGTCTTACCGGTGCCGGGTTCGCCCTTAATTAATATAGGGCGCTCAAGCGTAACGGCCGCATTGACCGCCATGGTCAGATCGTCGGTAGCGATATATGAGCTGGTACCTGTAAATCTTTCGTTTGCCATTTCTATTTCCGTTTCTGTCGCCGACAATCTTACCGCTTGTACCCTATCTTCTCTAGGGAGTCAGCGTCAGCGTATGCTTTGCCGGTCCCGGCAAGAATGGACTTGCCAAGCCCTGTACCCACTCAGCATGCCCAAAGTCGTAGTAGTCCGAAAGTGGGTGACCGCTTGCGCCTGCTGGCATATGCAAGAGACCGTTTGCTTCATCACCAGGCGATACCGAGAAGCGCTCCGATGCGCCAAAAGACTGGCGTTGCGCCTTCGGCAAATTAACATCGCCGTTGAGCTGATCTGCTGGCATGTTCAGTTGCGAGCCGAAAATCGGAATACTTGCGCCCAGTGGGTGATTGATCGCCGCAGTATTGATCTCACCCCATGTACGAGCCGATAGCGGTCCATCATAATTTCCTTCTAAGTACTCAATATTCTGATTAACGGCAGCCAGCAGAAATTCGTCCCAGTTTGCGTACTCAGTCGGCAACATATGCGACGGACGTTCAAGCATGAGTGACCATAGCGGTGCTTCGAACTGACGACTCCTGCGGGTGCGCGCTTCGTCGCCATAAGCCTCCCGTAACGGTTGGGTGAGCGCAAAAAACACGCGGCTTCCAACCTCAAGTCGAAATGCCCGAACCAATCGGTAACCAACAGAGTCCGGAACCGCACGCGGTATCCACTCTTCAACCAAGCGACGATATTCAATAAGTTGCTCGTTGTCGCCCACCGCGTCGTCACTTAACACGCCAAGCAGCAGGTCTCGCCATGGCGACAAGAACAGCGCTCGATCATCATACTGAATGGCCAACATATCGGCGGGCGCGAAAATATCTTTGGCAAACAATCCGTCGCGGATCTGTTTGGCGCGGGCACCCAGTGCGTAGCCGCCGTCGCCCAATATTCTCAGCGCGTCACCATCGACGACACGCGTGTTTGCTGTCCAGATTCGGCCGCTCTCCGGATTGACAATTCGTGGATAGTCGCCGCCTTGAACCCAGCCCCGCCAGCCAGCTTCAACACTCCAGTCAGCAGGCAACATCGCATTAAAGTCGTTTTTGAGCGGTATCTTGCCTGCAATGGTCCAGCCAATATTTCCATCGGCGTCGCCGCTAACGAAGTTTTGCGGCGGCATACCCATGGTATTCGCTATATCTAATGCCTCAAATACAGAGGCGGCCGTTTCCAGGTGCAAAATTTGAAGATTGACAGCATCCGGTTTGTGCGCAATCCAACTAACTACGACCTCACCATCTGGATAGTCGATATCATCGATGACCGGCCCCCATACGGTTTCGCGAATCAGGTATTCAACGGCATCAGCACCTTTAACATCGATGACCTCCGTGAACTCCTGAAACGGCAGGTCGCCGTCGGGAGTTTGATAGCTACCCTGCTCCGCACCCGGTCGCAGCAGCACTGCGTCAGTGTAATCGCCCTGACTATTGGTATAGCCCCAGGCCATATGCGAGTTACTGCCAGCGACCACAAACGGTGTGCCGGGAAGCGTCAGCCCTGACACATCCAATGGCGTAGCACCTTCAACGACGAGACGCGCCCGGTAATAAATATTTGGCGTGCTATGTCCGAGATGCATGTCGTTGGAAACCAGCGCGCGACCGTTTTCTGTGAGTGCACCGGAGACCGCCCAGTTGTTGCTACCAGGCACCGGCTCAGGACCCACTTCATTCGCCGCCACTGCGCGATCCAACGAATTACGAATGGAAAAAATATCGGCCGATGGAACCGCGACTGCCTCTCTTGCCTCGCCCGTCAAAGGAGCATCCCATGGTGATCCGTCTGGATACATCCAGTCGTACACTTCTTGCGGCAATACTTTGTGCGCCAATCCTCGCCGTACTTCACGGTCCGCACGCGAATCATTCAATTGAATGAACATGGCGTACACCGCAAGTATCGAGTCTTCGGCGCGCCACGGTGCAGGCTCGCTACCTAAAAAAAAATACTCGAAGGGCTTTGCCCGCAATGACTGGAGGCCGGCATTTACGCCATCGGTGTAGCGCTGCAACATGTTTCTATCAGCGTCCGACGCTGCCCGGAGTACGGATTCGGCACGCGAGCGAAAACGGTGAAATCGATTGCGCTTATCAAACTCAATCGTCGCCGTACCAATGATCGCTGACAATTCACCAGCCGCCCTGCGACGTATTGTATCCATTTGGAAGAAGCGATCCTGAGCGTGCGCAAAGCCCGTCGCAAACGCGAGATCTTCTCTGTTATTCGCACGAATAAGCGGTATACCGCTCGCATCGCGTTCAATACTTGCTGCAGCTGTAAGGCCGGAGACGACGATGTTGCCATCGAGTTGCGGCAGGCTGGCGCGCAGTATCAGCCAGCCGGCACCAATCGCCAGCACTAGCAGCAGGATCGTGCCCGCGAGCAAGCGCAGACCTGTTTTCTTCATGAACTTGGTTCTATTTGAAGAACCGTCATTGAATTGGTGCTGCCGGATATCCTGTCCACCTCGCCTTTGGTAAGGATGGCAAGATCACCAACTTTGACCAGTTTGTTGGCCAGCAGAGTATCAAATATGTCCTGGTACAAAGCCCGCGGGTTATCGATATCGCTCGAGAATGAAACAGGATAAACGCCTCGGTACATGGCAACCCTGCGACTCGTTTCGACATGTGGCGTAAATGCGTAAATCGGTATATCCGAGCGAATGCGTGACATCCAGCGCGTTGTCGACCCCGATTCGGTCAGCGCGATGATGGCTTTGACCGACATATGATTCGCCGTGTACATGGTCGCCATCGCGATGGCCTCGTCCACAAGCGCAAAATGATCGTCCATACGGTGGCGACTAATGGGTAGCGGGTATTTTTCCGCACCGATCACGATCTCGGACATCTCGCGCACAGCACCGACCGGATAAGCGCCAACCGCCGTCTCGCCTGACAACATCAACGCGTCAGTGCCGTCCATCACAGCATTCGAAACATCCGAAACTTCAGCGCGAGTCGGAATCGGGTTTTGGATCATTGACTCCATCATTTGCGTTGCAGTGATGACGATCTTGTGTGCTTTACGTGTCTTGCGGATGAGTTTTTTCTGAATACCGGTAAGCTCGGCGTAACCCATTTCAACGCCGAGATCGCCGCGCGCGACCATCACCACATCGGCTGCCGCGATGATGGAGTTGATATTTTCCACGGCCTCAGCACGTTCGACCTTTGCGACGATCAATGCATGGCCGCCAGCTTCGGTCAATAGACGTCGCGCTGCTTCAACGTCCTCACCATTGCGAACAAACGACACCGCGAGGAAGTCGAGATCCATCTTCGCCGCAAGTTTGATATTTTCCTTGTCGATGTCGGTCAAAGCCGCCGCCGACAATCCGCCACCTTTTAGATTGATGCCCTTGTGATCGGACAAAATGCCGCCGTTAACGACCGTCGTGTGAATTCTAGTACCGTCGACGCTGTCAACTTTGAGCGTGATCAGGCCATCATTGAGAAGTAGAACGTCACCCGAACTGACATCCTCATGAATGGTATCCAACGCGACACCGACACCCTCCTGATTACCGTCCATCAAGCCCAATGCACTATCAAGAAAGAATTTGTCACCGTCTGACAATGCAATACTGTGGTTCGCAAATCGTCGAATACGGATTTTCGGGCCTTGAAGATCGCCCATGATGCCGATCGCCCTGCCGCACAACTCTGCTGCGGTTCGCAACGCTTCGGCTCGACGTTGGTGGTCTTCGGCTGTACCGTGAGAAAAGTTGAGGCGCGCGACGTCCATACCGGCATTTATCATCCCGCGCAGCGTTTCAGTGTCATCCGACGCTGGTCCCAGGGTTGCGACAATCTTGGTTCGTTTAAGCATGCGCGCGATTATCGCACAGCTAGAATATCGTCGCAGATATCCACCCCGGCATGCGGCATCGACCAGCCACCTACTCAGGTGGAGCGTTTCTCCAGAATGGCGACAGCTGGAAGGGTTTTACCTTCCACGAATTCCAGAAAAGCACCGCCGCCGGTCGAGATATAGGATATGTCGTCCGCGACTTCATACTTATCTATGGCTGCCAAAGTGTCGCCACCGCCGGCTACCGAGAACGCGGAACTGGCGGCTATTGCTTCTGCCAATACTTTGGTGCCGTTACCAAATTGATCAAACTCGAATACACCCACCGGGCCATTCCAGATAATTGTTCCAGCACTGGCAAGCAAATCGGCAAACGATTGTGCGGTTTCGGGTCCGATATCGAGAATCAGATCGTCTGCCGATACATTTTCGACAGATTTCACCTGACTGCTGGCGTCAGCCGAGAACTCCTTTGCAACGACGACATCTTCGGGTACGGGAATCGCTGCGCGGTCCTTCGAATTGGTCGCGAGGTCGCGGGCAATGTCCTGCATGTCTGCTTCGTAAAGTGACTTGCCAACATCGTGCCCGGCGGCTGCGATGAATGTGTTGGCTATGCCGCCACCGACAATAAGGCAATCAACTACGTCGGCCAATGCGCCGAGAACCGTCAACTTCGTTGACACTTTGGAGCCGCCCACGATCGCTACAAATGGTCGCGCCGGATTATCAAGTGCCGTGGCGAGTGCCTTTAACTCCGCAGCGAGCAATGGCCCGGCGCAGGCAACAGCTGCCTGTTCTGCAACACCGTAAGTGCTCGCATGCGCTCGATGTGCGGTACCAAATGCATCCATAACAAAAACGTCGCAAAGCGCGGCCATTTTCTTAGACAGAACTTCGTCACAGGCTTTTTCGCCTTCGAGAAAACGTACGTTCTCACACAGCACAACATCGCCCGGTGCAATATCGATACCGTCGATCCAGTCGCTAAGCAACGGCACATCGCGGCCGAGCAGTTTCGCGAGATGCTTGGCAACCGGCTGCAATGACAGCGCACTATCAACAACGCCTTCAGTTGGCCGGCCCAAGTGCGACATCAGCATGACTGCCGCACCCGCTTCTAGCGCCGAATTGATACTCGGCAACGCGGCACGAATTCGCGCATCAGATGTAACCTCTCCGTCACTGACAGGGACGTTCAAATCTTCGCGAATAAGTACCCTCTTCCCCGACAGGTCGAGGCTGGCCATTTCAATTACGGGCATAGCGGTCCCTGCTCAACAACGCTTACTGGGCGTTGACGAGCGCAACAGTCGTGTCGAGCATGCGATTTGAAAAGCCCCACTCATTGTCATACCAGGAAACCACCTTCACGAGAGTGCCGTCCATGACTTTGGTTAAGGTTGAATCGTAGCTGGATGAATGTGGATCGTGATTGAAATCGATAGACACCAGTGGCTCATCACAGTAAGCCAACACACCCTTCAAGGGGCCTTCGCTGGCTGCTTTCATAATATCGTTGATTTCATCGATCGAGGTTTCGCGATTGGCAACGAAGGTCAGGTCGACCGCGGAGACATTAATCGTCGGCACGCGCATTGAAAAACCGTCGAGCTTGCCATTGAGTTCCGGCAGAACCAGGCCGACTGCTTTCGCTGCGCCAGTGCTGGTTGGAATCTGCGACATCGTTGCGGATCGAGCACGGCGAAGGTCACTGTGGTAGACGTCCGTCAAAACCTGATCATTCGTGTAAGCGTGAATGGTCGTCATAATGCCGTGCTTGACGCCAATTGACTCATGCAGCGGTTT